>DATJET010000086.1:0-2783 GCA_035496295.1 Gemmatimonadaceae bacterium | reverse complement strand
CGCATCGCGACCAGCGGATCCACCCGCGAGGCTCGGCGCGCCGGTACGGCGCACGCCGCCACCGCGACACCGAGGAGCACGGCCGAGACCGCGCCGAACGTCAGCGGGTCCACCGGCGTGACGCCGAACAACAGACTGGCGATGAGCCGCGTGAGTGCCAACGACGCCACGAGGCCGATGGCCACGCCGGATGCCGCGAGCGCGATGCCGGGCCGCAGCACGTGGGCCATCACGTTGGCTCCCGAGGCACCGAGGGCAATGCGGATGCCTAACTCACGCGACCGCTGGCTCACGGTGTACGAGATCACGCCGTAGATCCCGACCGCCGCCAGGAGCAGCGCGATCGCTGCGAACGACGCAATGAGCGACATGTAGAATCGCGGCCGCGCGACCGACGAGCTCACGATCTCGCGCAGCTGCCGCAGCCGGTCGAGCGGCAAGTCGGGATCGACGGCACGCATCGCACCGCGGATCTGCGCGGCGACTGCGTTAGGCGGCCCGCTCGTCCGGACGACCACCGAGAACGTGTTCAGCGTCGGTTCGTCGATCGGGATGTAGGTCTCGGCCTCCGCGGCGGTGGCGAGATTGAAGCGGCGCACGTCGCCCACGACGCCCACGATCTCGCCGCCCAACGTCACCGTCGTCGTATCGCCGCCGGCCGCCGACGCGGTGTCTTGCGACCATCCGATCTCGATGCGCTGCCCGATGGGACTCCGGCCCGCGAGCCATCGCTTGGCGAGCGTCTCGTCGATCACCGACACAATCGGCGCACCGCTGCCATCGTGTGCGGAAAAATCGCGCCCGGCGACGAGCGGGATCCCCATCGTCTTGAAGTAATCCGGACTGATGATGGTGACGAACGTGCGCTTGCGTTCCGCCGGCCGTTCCTTGGGCGTGCCGACGACGTGCACGCTGGTGCGCATGGTGTAGCCGCCTAACGGCAGGCCCGCCACGACCGCGGCCGAGCTCACGCCGGGGATGGCACGCATGTGCGTGAGAATGTCCGACGTGAGCGTCCGCAGCGAGTGCCGGTTCGCGTACTTCGAGGGCGGCGCGGAAATCCCGAACGTGAGGACGCGCTCCGGACGAAAGCCGGGATCCACGGCCACGAGGCGCGAGAAGCTCCGCACCAGGAGTCCGGCGCCCACGAGCAGCAGCATCGCGAGGGCGAGCTCTCCGATGACGAGCGCCCCACGCGCGCGCCGGCTCGCGCGCGAACCGCTCGACCCGCGCCCGCTCTCCTTGAGCATCGCCGTGAGGCTCCCGCGCGCCGCCGCGATCGCGGGGGCGACGCCGAACAGCAGACCGGTGCCTAACGAGATCAGCGCGGTGAACGCCAGCACCACGCCGTCCACGTGCACCTCGGTCAACCGCGGCAGGTCGTGCGGGCCGAGCCGCACCAGCAGCGCCACACCCCACAGGGCGAGCAGGACGCCCAACACGCCGCCGACGAGCGACACCAATACGCTCTCGACGAGCAGCTGCCGAACGATCTGCCATCGGCCGGCGCCGAGCGCAGTGCGGACCGCGATCTCGGTCTCGCGCGTGGATGCGCGCACCAATTGGAGATTCGCGACGTTGGCGCACGCGATGAGGAGCACGAAGCCGACCGCGGCCAGGAGCGTCAGCAGCGGCGACCGGACGTTCCCGACCATCGCATCCTGGAGCGGCTTCACTGCGCCGCTCAACCCGGTGTTCGACTCCGGATACTGCAGCTCGAGACGCCGCGTCACCGTCACGATCTCGCGATTGGCGCGCTCGACGGTGGCGCCGGGCGCAAGACGGCCCACGACATCGAGCCAGTGCGACCCACGCGCGTCCGGGTTCAGGTCGTCGGCGGAACTGAACACCAGCGGCACCCACACGTCCGGCTTGTCGGGGAACGTGAGCGATGGCGGCGCCACGCCGATGATCGTGCGCGGCGTGCCGTCGAGCATCATCGTGCGCCCCACGACGTGCGGATCGGCGTCGTAGCGGGTGCGCCAGAGCCGGTCGCTCAGAATCGCCACGAGCGGCGCCTGCGGCTGGTCTTCGTTCGGCGCAAAGCCTCTGCCTAACGCAGGCCGGACGTCCATGACGCGCCAGAAGTCGGCGCCGACCCTGGCCTGCGAGACCTCCTGCGGGTCGCCGTCGCCGGTGAGATTGGCGGCCTCGTTGTCGTACGCCGCGAGGGACGAGAAGGATGTGAGCTGATGGCGGAAGTCGACGTAGTCGAGCGCCGACGTCGCCGAGCCCTTGCCGTCGCGCCCGACGTTGACCACCGACATCACGCGGTCCGGTGCGCCTAACGGGAGCGGCGCGAGCAGGACGCCGTTGACCACCGAAAACACCGCGGTGATCGCGCCGATGGCCAGGGCGAGCGTGAACGTCGCCACGATCAGGAATCCCGGTGCGCGCGTGAGGCGCCGCGCCGCGTACCGAATGTCGTTCCAAAGCGCAGTCATGAGCCGCAGGTGAAAGATCGGGATGCCGTGCCGCCGACCGGTCGAGCCAGTGGAAAACACATGCCAGGTACCGTGTCGTGCAAACCATTGGCAACGCTGGGGTTATCTATCGCGGACAGCGGCCTGGAGCAGGCGCGGTGTCCGGTTTCGACATCGCGTGTGCGAAAACGAACAGCACGTTGACCGGTCCGCTCCGAGCGTGCATCGTCCGCGCAGGTCGCGTTTGATGGTGAAGCACACGGCTGCATTCACGGTCGACACGGAGGGCGTCATGGCGGGGAAGAAGCGCGGGGCGACGCGGAAGGCGACTCGAAAGCGGAAGACCACGACGGCCAAGCG
>DATJET010000085.1:0-2958 GCA_035496295.1 Gemmatimonadaceae bacterium | reverse complement strand
CTCCTGCTCGCGGCGGTTGGCCTCTATGGCATCGCGGCGTACGGCGTCGCGCAGCGTACACGCGAGATCGGCGTGCGCATGGCACTCGGTGCCACGGAACAGCGCGTGGTATCCCTCGTCGTGCACGAGGCGATCGTGCTCGTTGCCGCGGGTGCGTTGGCCGGATCGCTGCTTGCCTGGGCGTCGACGCGCATGATCCGCGCGATGTTGTTCGACACCTCGACCGCCGATCCGGCGACGCTCGTTGGCGTTGCGGTGACGCTCGCGCTGGTAGCACTGGCGGCGGTATTCGGTCCGGCGCGCCGCGCGGCGCGCATCGACCCGGCGATCGCGATTCGCGGCGACTGATCCCGCGCCCGATCGCGCTCGAGCCGCGGGCCGAGGCGGCAACCATCTGCTTCCCTTGACGGTCGAAAGAAGAGAGTGCATCCTCCTTTCGACAGCCGATAGGAGACGCCCGTGGCCGACGACGCCCGCAACGACCTGCTGCAAGGCACCCTCGACATGCTCGTGCTCAAGACCCTCCAGCTGGGTTCGATGCACGGGTGGGGGATCACCGAGCTGCTCCAGCGCGGCTCGGAAGACGTGCTCCAGGTGGGACAGGGGTCGCTGTATCCCGCGCTCTATCGCCTCGAGCGGCAGCGGTTCATCAAGTCGTCGTGGCAGACCACGGAGAACAAGCGGCGGGCCCGGTACTACGCGCTCACAGCGCGCGGCCGGCAGCGTTTGGCGGACGAGCGCGCGAACTGGGCGCGGATGTCGCACGCCATCGAGATGATCCTGCATCTCTCGTCCACCTGAGGGCTGGAGGTCTGCATGCGGTTCTTCGACACCATAGCGCAGGCGGTGGCCCGACTCGGCGGATTTTTTGGCCGGACGGAGCGCGAGTCCCGCCTAACGGACGAGATGCGGTTCCATGTCGACATGCAGACCGAGGCTCTCGTGCGGGCAGGCACGGACGGGAGGGAGGCGCGTCGGCAGGCGCTCGTGGCGTTCGGCGGACGCGAGCGGTGGCGCGACGCGGCGCGCGACGAGTATCGCGGCCAGTTCTTCGACCGGCTCGGCCAGGATGTGCGCTACGGCGCACGCTCACTGCTCCACGCGCGCGTCTTCACCGCGGCGTCGGTCGCGACGCTCGCGTTGGGCATCGGCGCCACGACGGCGATTTTTTCGGTCGTCGACGCGGTGCTGCTGCGGCCGCTGCCGTACGCCGATGCGAACGGGCTCGTGATGCTGTGGGAGCATCACATGTCCAACGTGGGCTCGGCGCACAACGTGACCGGTCCGGCGAACTTTCTCGACTGGCGAGACGAAGCGCGATCGTTCTCCGCAATGGCTGCCTTCGTGACGTCGCGTGTGACCATCGTGGCGGCCGGCGGCGATCCGGTGTCCGAGCAGGCGCGGTACGCGAACGCGGCGCTGTTGCCGATGTTAGGCATCAAGCCGGTGCTCGGCCGCTTGTACACCGAGGCGGAAGACCGCGCCGGCGCCGCGCGCGTGGCCGTGCTCGACTACGGCCTCTGGCAGCGCCGCTTCGGCGGCCGGCGCGACATCGTCGGCAGAACGGTGCAGATCAACGGCAACGACGTCACCATCGTGGGCGTGCTGCCCAAGGGCTTCGCGTTCTTCGAGCCGTCGGCGCTGTGGATGCCCGTGCGTTTCAGCGACGCGGATCGCACGGCCCAGGGTCGTTATCTGCGGGTTGTCGCCCGGCTCAAGCCGGGTGTGTCGTGGCAGCAAGCCGACCTGGAGATGAAAGCGATCGCGCGCCGTCGCGCGGTCGATGTGCCGGAGCTCGATGCCAACTGGACGGCGTTAGCAAGTCCGATGCGCGACGATCTCGTGGGCAACTCGCGCACGCCGCTCCTCGTGCTGCTTGGCGCGGTGGGCTTCCTGCTGCTCATTGCGTGCACGAACGTCGCGAACCTGATGCTGGCTCGCGCCGGCGACCGCCGCCGCGAGATGGCGGTGCGCGTTGCGCTCGGCGCGGCGCCGCGGCGCATCGTGCACCAGATGCTCACCGAGAGCGTGATGCTGGCCGTCGCCGGCGCAGCGTTAGGCGTGGCCGGCGCCTGGGGCGGCACGCGCGTTCTGGGCCGGATGGTGCCGCCCGAGCTGGACGCGGCGGCCGTGAGCGGCATCGGCATCGACGCCCGCGTGCTGGTGTTCGTCATTTGCGTTGCGCTCGTGACCGGCATTGCCTTCGGGCTGGCGCCGGCGCTGCAGAGTGCCAACCACGATCCCAAGGACGCCATGAGCGAGGGCGGGCGCAGCGGCGGCGCCGGCAGTCGTCGCGCAGGGCGGCTGCGCGCCGCGCTGGTGGTGGTCGAGATCGCGCTGGCCGTGGTGCTCTTGGCCGGCGCGGGGCTCATGGTGCGCAGCCTGGCCGACCTGCGCCGCGTTCCGTTAGGCTTCGACGCCGACCACGTGCTCACGGCCGGCGTCGCGTTGCACGGGCACGCGTACGACAGCGCCACCGCCGCCATCGGCTTCTTCGAGCGGGCCGAGCAGCGGCTCGCGGCGCTGCCCGGGGTGCGTGCGGTAGGGGCGATCAGCTGGTTGCCGCTCTCCGGTCTGCGGTCGGCGAGCAGCTTCACGGTGGTTGGCCAACCGGTTCCTCCGTTAGGCCAGGAGCCGGTGGGCGATTTCCGCGCGATCACGCCCGGCTACTTCGCGGCGATGGGGATCCCGATCGAGGAGGGCCGGGGACTCGAGGCCACCGACCGGCGCGGCGCGGGCGAGGTGGTCGTGGTGAGCCACACACTCGCCCGCACGTTTTGGCCTAACGGATCGCCGGTGGGGCACGAGCTCAAGTATGAGTGGGACGACTGGCACGTGGCGCGGATCGTCGGCGTGGCCGGCGACGTCCATCACGACGGGCCGCGCACCGAGCCGTACATGGAGATGTACTTGCCGCTCGAGCAGTTCCCGTACACCGGAATGACGTTCGTCGTGAGG
>DATJET010000084.1:0-3605 GCA_035496295.1 Gemmatimonadaceae bacterium | reverse complement strand
CGAACAGGCTCGGCGAAGGGATGTGGCCCGACGTACATCGGCGAAAGCACACCCGAGTGGCTCGCCGCGGCGCTGAAGACGCCGGCGTAATGGAGCGAGATGATCAACGCGCCATAGCCGCCCATACTCAACCCGCCGATGCCGCGATGCGCGCGATCGGCGATCGTGCGATAGTGCTGGTCGATGTGCTGCACGACATCACGGGCGATGTAGTCGTCGTAGCGCTCGTGTTCGACGCAATATCGATTTGCCGCTTCGACATGGAGCGTGTCGGCACACGCGCGATAGCCGATCTGATTCACCCAGGTCGTATACCAACCGTCGTCGCCATCGGGCATCACGACGATCATTTCCGGCGTACCGGCCGCGAACAACGAGTCCGCGGTGACGTCGATGCTTCCCTTCGATACCCAATCGGTCTCGGTGCCGAACAATCCGTGGAGATAGTACGCGACCGGATAGCGACGCGTGCTGTCGGTCCCGTATGATGGCGGAAGGTAGACGACGACGTGCTTGCGAACGCCGAGTGCCGAGGAGAAGAAGACGTCCTCGTGGACCGTGCCGGTTGGCCACGCCGAGCCGGCGTTTCTCGCGATCGTACGCAACCAACTCGCCGACTGTGCACAACCCGCGGTGACAACCGCGAGCAAAGCAAGCGCTGATACGACGCGACGACGTGCCATGGAACAGGGGTGCGGGGATGGCGTTCGGGGAATTCGAGAATAAGATGTGTCGTCCCAACCGCGTTCCGCCATGATCCTCGATGCCACGCGTAGTGCCGACGCGCTCGCATTTCTCCGCGCGAGCCTGACACCGGCCGAACAGCAATGGCCGCGTTTCGAGGCGACACTGCGCGCGATCCGCGACGTTCCAATCGGCGAGCTGCGGACGCATCCCGACCTCGTGGAGCGGGTGGTGCTCATTGCCCCAGCGCGCGAGCACGTGTGGATGTTGATGGGGGCGCCCGTCATGGTCACGCCTCGCGGCGCGATCTATGGATTCGGGTTCGGCATGCGAACGCTGGCGCTTCACCTGGGCGCGGAGACGCACGAGTCTGAGCGCGTCGAGACGAAGACTCCGTCCTCGACCGGCGGCGGACGATTCATGCTCGGCGAGGAATGGATTTCTGCCGAGCCGTGGGTGGCGGAGCCCAGAGGTGCCGATCGCGTCGCGGAGCTCAAAGTGCTCGCATCCCGCGCGCTCGCGTTCGTCGACCGTTAGCGTTCGCTCAAAAGTCGGTGTGCCGTACGCGGAGTGTTCTACGCCTCCGGGCACATCGTGTGCACACACTTGCCTAACCACCTTTGGAGGAGTGCGTGCGTATGGAACGAACCGATTTTCCGTCGGAAGGCTCGACGCCACCACAGACCGGCGGCATGAGCGCCGACCCAGCAACGTCGGCCTCGATGCCGAACCAATCCGCTTCGCAGCCGCAAGGATTCGCCGATCGCGCGCGCGACGTCGCCGGGACGGCGCAAGACAAGCTCGCGGACGTCGGGTCGACGGTACGTGACCGCGCCGGAAACCTGAAGGACTCCCTCGCCAACGCGCTCGACTCCGGTGCGGACAAGCTGCGTCAACGTGGCGGCTCGAGCGCACAGCTCGCCGGCGCCACTGAGGGCGGCTCGGTCGCCGTCCAGCCGAGTAGTCGTATCGCTCCGGTGACGACGAAAGTTGCCGATGGCATGGGCGCGACTGCTGATTGGCTCCGCGAAACGGACCTCGACAGCATCAAAACAGGCATTGAGCGCCAGGTGAAAGAACACCCGGGTCGAACGCTGCTGGTCGCCGTCGGGCTTGGCTACCTGATCGGCAAAGCGGTTCGGAAGTAGGGCACAGCATGGCGGTCGAAGCACGCGATGGTCGCCGCAGTATAGGCGCGCTCCTCCGTGACCTCGCCGAGGGAAGCGCGACACTCGTGCGCAGCGAGGTGCGCCTTGCGAAGATCGAAGCCGGCGAGGCGGTGTCGGCTATCGGCACGGGAACGGCCTTGGTCGCCACCGGTGCGGTGCTCGCGCTGCTTGGGGGACTGTCGGTTCTCGCCGGCATCGTGCTGCTGATTGGCGACCAGTGGCTGCCGGCGGATCTCTACTGGGTTGCGGCGCTCATCGTGCTGCTGATTTCCGGCGCGGTTGCCGCGTGGTTCGCGAAGCGTGGGATGTCGCACCTCTCGCCGCGACAACTCGCGCCGGATGAAACAGCGACGACGCTCAAGGAGGATGTCGAATGGTTGAAACAACGGCGGACGTCCGGCGCGACATCGAGCTGACGCGTGAGCGGATGTCCAGCACGCTGTCTGAGCTGGAGCAGAAGCTCAACATCGTTCAGGTCGTGCGAGATCATCCGTGGCCCGCGCTGGCGGTTGCGGTGGGCGCGGGCGTGTTACTCAGCGGATCGACAGCGGATGTGAAAGCCGCCGCCGCGACAGTCACAGCCACCAAGGGCGCAAGCAGCAAGCTCGGCTCCGTGCTCGACGATGTGGTGGCGACACTGATGAGCAGCATGCATCAAGCACTCGACGATCGAGTCAACGGATGGGTCGACGAACTGAAGACGGCCATCCGCGCTCCGGTTCGCGGGGGATCGAGCGCAACGATTCCGCCAAGGGCAGACTGACGGAAAAAGGGTGCGGGTCTCATCGATCCGCACCCTTCGCGTTCGCTAATTACCGAACTCTTCGAGACACGCTCCGGGCCCTCCGTCGAGGCCGGTGCGGAAGTTCTCCATTCGTTGTTCTTTGGTGCCGTGACTCTCCCGCGCTAGTCGCGCTTGAATCATTGCATCGACGCGCCGGTTTCCCGTTGCCTGCGGCGTAGGGTCGCCCGCCATCGACATCCCGAAGAACGCTTCCTCCATGTCACCTTTCTCGAGCTCGCCATCGTGCTGGGCTTGCCGCGCGAACGTGCCGGCCAGGCAATCAGCGGTCGATTCGTTGTCGTACGAGCTGCGGTACTCGTGGCCAAGCTGGATCGCCACCGCATGACCCATCTCATGCGCGATAACGCCGACGGCTGCCATGTCACCATCCGTCCCGAGTGAGCTTGCAGCCGCCTTCGCCATACCGGCGACGAATACTTCGTCATAAAAAATCGTGTTGTTGCGCGGACAGTATTCGGCATTGTGCGGCATGATGACACCGCACGACGTCATGACTCCGCCGGTGTATCGGACGACGCGCGGTGCGGCGAACCGCTCGCCGACGTGCTGAAACTGGGTCGACCACATCTTCACCAGCGACCCATACGCCATGGCGATCTTCTGGTTCGATGCGGCGACGTCGCTATCCGTCACTTCGATCGCCGGCTGCCGAGTCGGCGGCGTGACCTGAGCCGCTCGTAGCGCAGAGCCCGGTGTCGCAAGCACGAACGCGGAAAGCGCAACGGCGGCTATACGGCCGCGAAAGACATTCGATAGCCTCATGTGTGAATCCCTCCCACGACTGATACACCGGCACGGTCGCGCTAGTTGCGTGAGGTGCCCTCAGGGGCGTCACGGCGCGCGTCACGGAGCACCGCGCGGACGAAGGGTCCTTTGGCCTCGGAGACGGCGCGGCGGTCATCGGCGAACGTGATGGTGAGCTGTCTCTTCAATTCGTCGTACTGGCG
>DATJET010000083.1:0-3072 GCA_035496295.1 Gemmatimonadaceae bacterium | reverse complement strand
GGCCTGGCGTGTGCCCGGGCATGTCGAGCATCACGACCGTTCCGTCGCCAAAGACGTCGCGATCGCCGGTGACCGGATCAACTTTCCCGCCGCCGCTCACCCAGTGCGCGAACGGCGCGCCGAGTGTCGTCGCAACCTTGGGATCGCTCACGACCTCCCAATCGCCTTTGCCGACGAGCAGCGTCGATTGCGGGAACTCGGCGAGCTGACCGACGTGATCGCCGTGGTAGTGACTGACGGCGACGTACTTCACCTGCTCCGGTTTGACGCCGATCTGTGTGACAAGATCGGCGAGGCTCGTCTTGGGCGCGGTCGGGCCGGCGCCGGGGGCAAACCCGGTATCCCACACCATGTAATCGTCGCCATGACGGACGAGGTAGCAGCTGTACGTGATCTGCACCTTCAGGCCCGTGAATTTGTACGTATCCGAGAAGCGCCCGACGTCTGACGGCGCGCCGGGAGTTCCGCACGCGAGGCGCGTGAGCGTGACGATCGGGTCGGCCGTTCCGGGCGACGATGGTTGTGCGGCCGCGGGCGCGATGGCTGCGGCGAGGACGAGCGCGGTGTATGCGTGTTTCATCGGTGTGCTCGAGCGAATGGTGCGCGGAAGCTAAGCCGGCGCGGACGAAGGACAAGATCGCGAGCTGGCGGGTTGGGCTAGGGCAACTCCCAGAACGGCCCCGTGAGCCCGACCGATGCCAGCACGGCCTGCGACTCATCGCGCGTGCGCGGGCGCCAGCTGGGCGATCGAGGGTCGGTGTACCAGTCGCAGGCCAGCCGCCAGACTTGCTCGAGCGGCGCCACTGCACCGAGCTCGCGTCCTTCGCGCTCGAGCCATCGCGATACGTGCTCTTCCGACCGGAAGAGTGACATCGTCGCTCACGTGAAGCCGATGTCGTCGTACCAGCGCCGCGCCGGAACGAGAAAGTGCACGACCATGTCGCGCGTGTTACTCGTCACGCCGCGCTCCGGGTCCACATCGAGGGTGATCGGCTCGCCGCAATCGGTGCATTGCGTGTCCACACGCACGCGCTCGCGCGCCAGGCGCGGGACGCCGAGCATGTCCCACGCGCAGTTGGCCCACCAGGATACGCGCGATCCGTGAACGCGGTAGCTGCTCGCGTACGCCGCGAACGGGCCGGCCATCCAGATCTCCCCGGTGTCCGGGTGCGGAACGACGGTTTTGCCGATCTTGAGCGAGGCGATCGATGCGCGGGCCGTGTCCGCGCTGACGCTGAAGTGTGCGCCGATTTCGCCAGTCGACGGCGGCAGGCCGGCGGCGAGGAGATGGTCGTAGATGAAGACGCGGAGCGCCGCGGGCGTGAGTGCGTTGGGCATCGCTGAACGGTGCCGCGCGAGAGGTGTATCCGCAATCGGCCTCGAACGGTGTGGCCGATTCCTGGCAGCCCTGGTCAGACCACATCGCCACATCCACCTCGAATCTGCGCTGATCTCAGAGGAGAACGACAACCGCAATGAAGACGGTTTCGCTCAAGAGCACTTTTTCAATCACGATCGCCGCTGCTGCGCCGCCCGATCCATCGCGCTCGCCACCGCCAGCCGCACGGCGATGAACGTCACAACACCCCACAGCGCCAGTCCGAGCACGCCCAACAGCACGAGACCCAGCGGACGGCCCACCGGCGCCAACGCGGCCAAACGCGCCATGGGTTCACGGAGCTCCGCCACGCGCGTCATCGGCTCGCGCAGTGCCGCCAGCTCGCGCATCGAGCCCTGCAGCTCCGCAACGGCGCGCAGCTCCGGCTGCAGCGCGGCGACGCGTTGCATTGGTGCGTCCAGCGCGCCGACCGCGTCGAGGCTGGCGCGCATTGCCGCGACGCGGGCCATCGGATCCGCCAGCCGCGCCACCGACTGCATGTCGGGCGACAGCGCGGCCACATCGCGCATCGGCGTCTCGAGCGCCGCTACCCGTGACATCGGCGCCCCGAGCGCGGCCACCGACGACAGATATGGTCCCAGTCCCGCAACCTGGTTCATCGGCTGCTCCAGCGCGCGAAGTCCCTGCATTGCGGGCAAGAGCTCGCGCGTCACCGCCGTGGACTGCTGCACCATTCGTGTGTTCTCCGCAATGCCCTGGGTGCTTGCGCGAACGTTCTGCGTGTTCTCTTTGAGCAGGCCGGGAAGCGCACAGCCCGCGCTGTCGAGAAGGGCGCACACGAGTAGCGCGCGCAGGCCACCGCCCCAGATTCGACGCATACGGGTCTCCGGTGAAAGGTCCACTGCGGTTGTGCGACGAGACGGACGACACGTCGCAGACGACGGTCGCCGACTGCAATGATCCGACCGCTGGGCTTCGTGGCTATAATCTGCAGCGCGCCGGCGCGCTGTCGTCACTCGTTCCGGAGCGCGTCGACTGGATCGATCCGAGTCGCGCGAAGCGCGGGCACGAGCGCCGCCACCCAGGCGGTCGCCATCAGCGCGATCGCGATCGCCGCGAAGAGCGGCGCGTCGTACATGTCGTCCTTCCCGTTCAGGAATGGCATCAGCCACATCACCGGCTGCTTGGTGAAGAACAGCCCCCCGGCGATTCCGAGCAGCACGACCACGTTTCCCTCGCGCAGCACATCATGGAGGACGTGACGCGTGGTGGCGCCGAGCGATATCCGCACCCCGAACTCGCGCCGGCGCTCCGTCACCGAATGCGACACGATGCCGTACACGCCAAGTGCGGCGAGCACGGTGCCGAGCACCGCGAAGATCGCGAAGATGAGGGCGACGAACCGCTCCGCCGTTCGTTGATCTGTGATTCCCCATCGGTCCTCGAGCGGCAGTACGTACGAGGAACGGATGCCGGGCATCGTCCACAGCACGTGCCGCATCTGCACGGCGATAGCGTGCGGATCGCCCTGCACGCGGGCCAATACCGTCATGTCCAGGCCGAGCCCGCCGACGACGCCGGTATCGCTCGGCGTGAACGTTCGGTACACCGAGCCAAGATGCCGCCCAAACGCCGGGTCGCGAAGACGAAGCGTCGTCGTGTCCATCTGGTCGTGGAACACGCCGACGACGCGCGCCCATGGCGCGTCCGAGCGTGCGTCGCCGAACTTGATC
>DATJET010000082.1:0-31838 GCA_035496295.1 Gemmatimonadaceae bacterium | reverse complement strand
CGGATGAACACCTTCGGTGCGCCACTCGCCGACCAGGAATTCGAGCGGCATCAGGGCGGCGTTCTGAATGGCGGCTTCGGAGCCGATCATCGTGGCCATGGCAGGTGCCTAACTGTTAGGCGAAAGCTGCGCTGTTCGTTGCCGGATTGCGGTCAAGAGCAAGTCGTCGAACTGCGCCGGCTGGTCGAACATCACGAAGTGGCGCGATGGGGCGACCATGCGCAGCGATCCGTGCGGCGCGTGCGCGAGCCACGTGGTGTACGCCTCCGCCTTCGCGGCGCGGCTGGCGAATCCTTGATACGGATCGATCGTGGAATCGAACGGCACAATTTCGAGCAGCGGCGCGGTGATCGCCGGCAGTTGACCCGTGAGATCGAGGGACAGCGCCGCGCGCAGCCACGCCGCGATTGCCGCCGGATCGCTGCGTGACGCGTACTTCGCAACCGAGTCGACGTCGGCGGGACTCGTGATCACGTAGCGCAGCATCCGCGCGCGGAGCACGCTCGCGATCGTCGACGGCGTCGCACTATCGTAGGGCGCAGCGGTCGCTTCCACGCGTGTGGCGCGTTCCGCGCCTGTGGCGGCGACCGGGTACCCGCCTTCGACCGCGATGATCGCGCCTGGTTGGTCTGCGTGGGTCGCGCCGAACAACACGGCGACCGTTCCACCGAGGCTGTGGCCAACGACAATCGGGTGCGCGAGGCGGCGCTCGCGGATCAAGCGCGACAGGTCATCGGCTGCATGTTGCATGAGGTTAGGCGGCGTCGTGTCGCCGGCGGCGGCAAACGGACGGCCGTCGAATCCGGGCAGCGTGACGGCGTAGACGTCGTAGCGACTTGCCAGCGAGTCGATCTCGCGGTTCCACTGCCACGAACCGCAGAAGAGCGCCGGAATGAAAATCACCGACTGTCGTCCGCGCGTCCCGAAGCGCTCGACGTGCATCATGCCCACATCGAACGCCTCGGCTACGGGCGTAGCGCGAGCCGGCACCGACATACGCGCGGCGAACGGAAGCGCAGCACACAGCGCGACTGCGGCGAGCGGGCGCGTCATCGTTGTGATGGCGTTGAGTCGATACCGCATGGACGTACTCCGTAAAGGCGCCGGGACGAAAGCCGCTGAGCGAACCGCGACGATTTGTGACGTCGATCGCGTGCGCGTGCACACTCTCACAATCGAGCCGCGCGCGGCCTGACGCAACTGGTAGACAACGGTTGGCCGCGAACCGGTCCGGCGGCTTTCACGGGAACCAATGCACTTACGTGTCGATTTCGTCGGCGCTCGTTCGACGTAACAGTGAAAGCCGAGCACTCAGAACCGGCGTTGCACACATCGCAGGAGGCGGGACAATGACCGAGCAAACGGGGCAGCACGCACGAGAATCGAGACGGGTGGTCCTCCTGATGGGCATGAGCCTCGACGGATTCGGCGCGGGAGGGTGGACTCCGTCCCACGCGCGACCCGAAGACGAAGCCGAGATGTTCGATGAAGTGTGGCGCCAACTGGAGGCGGTCGACACGTTCCTGTTCGGCCGTGCGAGTTTCGAGATTTGGCAGCGTGCCTGGCCTCCGTTAGCAACCGACGCGAAGAGCTCGGCGTTCGAGCGGCGGTTCTCCCGATATGTCGACGACATCCAGAAGGTCGTCTACTCACGCACGCTCGAGTCGGTCTCGTGGCGCAACGCAAGACTCGTGACCGGCTCGATTGCAGAGGACGTCGCTCGAATGAAACGGACCCCAGGGCGCGACATGATCATTGCGGGCGGGTCACGCATCGCGGCGGCCTTCGGCGAGTTAGGCCTGATCGACGAATACCGTCTCTGGCTGCATCCCACGATTCTCGGGCACGGCGAACCGCTGCTCGGAAAGGTGAAGGAGCGAAAGGATCTGCGATTGATCGAGGCAAAGCCGTTCCGCTCCGGCGCTGTCGCGCTCCACCTCGTGCCGCGATCGGAGCTCGCGCACAGTTAGGCACGTGCGGCATCGGGCGCCGAGTCGGTTCGCCGAGCCTTGGCCGCAGCGAGCCACGCATTGCGCCGTCGGGCAAGCACGGCGTCCACGCCCGGCATCGACATGATGACGGTCTCGAGATGCGTGCAGAAGTCCGGCTCGTCGCTGGTCGTGCGCAACTCGGCGAGGAACGGCTGCACCTTGCTGAAAGTCGCGAAGACTTCGGTGTGGGCGGCGAGAAATGCATCCTGATCGATGGCGCCTCCGGTGACGAGCGAGGCGGCCATGTCCCAGTACCCGAGGACCATACGGAACGACGCGTTCCGATCGCCGAGCACGACCGCCATGAGCTCGTCGAAGGTCTCCGGGTTGAAATCGCGGATGAACCACATGCGCGCTTCGCGCAGAACCGGATCGCGGCGGAGGTCGAACAGTTGGAGGTTGAGCTGCGCGCTTTCGAAGGGAGTCGGCATGGCCGTGCCCAGTTGAGCGGGACGATTCAACGCCATCGATGCGCGGCTCGTCGCGCACCTCCGCAATGTGCGAGGAGCGTCAATTCGCTGGCAAGCCGATTGACCGCTCGGCGCTGTCTGGACATGCTCCGCGCATGACACGACCGACGCCATGGTTCGAGCGCCGCTTCGAGCTCGACGCGCGCATCGATCAGCTCCCGAACGTGTGCAGCCGGCTACGCGGCGCGCCGGCGCGCCTCGATGAAGTGCTGGGCGAACAACGCGAGCTGCTAATCGTTAGGCTTGATCCGTCCCACTGGTCGGCGCAGGAGCACGCGGGCCACCTCGCCGACCTCGAGCCGCTGTGGCGCGCGCGCGTCCACGACTTCGTGCTCGGCCTGCCCACGCTCACCGCAGCAGATCTGACCAACCGCGCAACGTTCGACGCGGGGCACAACGACCGAGATGCCTCGATCATAGCCGCAGAGTTTCGATCTGCGCGCTTGCAGCTGTTGAGCGACGTAGACTCCCTCACGCCCGCTGTGTTCGAGCGCGCGATAGTGCACCCGCGGCTCGGGCGTCCAATGCATCTCGTGGATCACCTCGCGTTCGTCGCCGAGCACGATGACCATCATCTGGCAACGATCTGGGATCTGTTGCAGGCCGCCGGAGCGCGACGTGACCCGACCAGGGGACGTTCCTAACAGAGATGAACGGCCATCGCCTTGAATGAGGCGTACACGCGAGACCCGGGCGCCAGCGCCAGTTCCTGCACCGACCGTGTTGTGAGCGCGGCCACAAGCGACACGCCGCCAACGTCGACCGTCACCCGTGTGAACGCACCCAGCGTAGCGATCTCGTCGATCGTGCCGGCAAACTGATTTCGCGCCGACGTCGGGTTCAGGTCGAGCGACAGCGTGATCTCTTCCGCTCGAATCACCGCGTGCGTACTACCATCAGCGGCATCACCGACCGTGTAGATGGTAAGCGGCCCGGATCGGAACTCGAGTGAGCGATGTCCGCGCGCAAGTTGTTCGGAGTCACCGGAGACGTCAGCATCGGCCGCTGTTTGGACGAAAGCACGTACCGTTCCTGCGAACACGTTTTCCGCTCCCAGGAACTCGGCGATGTAGGGCGTCGCGGGTCGGCGAAACACTTCGTCGGGCGACCCGAACTGAAGCACGCGCCCGGCGTCGAGCAAGATGGCAACGTCGCCCAACAGGCCCGCTTCGGTGAAGTCGTGCGTCACCTGCAGCACGGTGACGCCGAGCTCTCGATGTAGCGCACGCACCGCGCGGCGCGTGCGGGAACGCAGACGCGGGTCGAGGGCGCTGAACGGTTCGTCGAGGAGCAACACCGATGGCCTAACGGCGAACGCCCGAGCGAGCGCGACTAACTGCCGCTCCCCGCCGCTCAACGTGCGCACCGGTCGATCGTACAGCGCCAACGCTCCCACTCGCTCGGCGATCTGCTCCGCGTATTTGGCGTCAGCGGCACCATACGCCACGTTGTCGGCGACGGTCAGATGCGGGAAGAGATAGCCGTGCTGGTACACGATGCCCAACCGTCGGCGTTCGGGCGGTTCGTGAGTCACATCGCAGCCGTCGAGCATCACCGTCCCGGACTGCGGTGCAATGATCCCGGCAATGGTCTCGAGCAGCGTGGTCTTTCCGGAGCCGGCTGGCCCGATGACCATCCCGTAGTGACCAGCGGGCACGGTGAACGCGATGTCGCGCAGCCGAAACGCTCCCACCTGCGCGTTGAGCCCCGCGACGCCGATCACACGTCCGTTCCCGCGCCGCGGTCTGGCCGCAGCGCCCGCAGGGCAACGAGCGGGATGAGCGCGAGAATCGACAACACGGCGGCTACCGGCAGCGCCTCCGTCAGGCCGAAGCCGGTAAACCGGTCGTAGCTCAACACGCTCACGACTTTCGGGTTGTACGTGAGAATGACGATCGCCCCGAACTCGCTCACCGCGCGCGCCCACATCACCACGGCGGCAGCGATCAGCCCGCGGGCGGAGAGCGGTAATGTCACACGCCTGAACGCGCGCCATGCCGGATCGCCTAACGTCCGCGCCACCGATTCATACCGCGGATCCACGCGCGCGAACGCTTCCCGCGCGGCACTGATGTAGAGCGGCGCCGAGACAAACACCATCGCGCATACGATCCCGATGGGCGACCCCGCCACCTGAATTCCCGCGTGCAGCAGCGTCCGCCCAACCGCGCTCTCCCGCCCCAGGATCAGGAGCAACGCGATGCCCGCGACGGGATGCGGAATGAGCAACGGTAGATCGAGGATTGCTGCGACAACGGCCTTCCCGCGGAACGGCCGCCGCGCCAACACATAGGCCAGCGGCGTCCCGCCTAACGCACCAGCGGCCGCGGCGAATGTGGCCGTGACCGCCGTGAGCCACAGCGAGCTCCTCAATTCGGTGTCCGTGAACAACTCCCCCACCCCCGGCTTCCCGCCGCCCACGACGAGCCGCCCAATCGGCGCAACCAAGAACAACAAGAATAGTGATCCGAGCAGCGCCGCAACAACGCTCGCCGTCCGATGCGCCGCCGTCGAGCGCGGAGCAGCGTGCCCGTCCACGCCCAGACTCCTCACTGCGCCGATACCGCCGCCTGCACGGCCGCCGGCGCTCCACTCCCGATGATCACCGGCGTGTCTAACGCATCGAGCTTGGTCGCGTGCAACAAACTCCTCCCTTCCGGCGACAGCAGGAACGCCACGAACTTCTCCGCCATGTCCGGATGCGGCGCGGCCTTCGGAATCGACAACGCATACACGATGGGCTGCCCCTTGATCGTCAGCGTGTCCCTGGGCGTCTTCCCCGCCACCTTCACCGACGCCTTCGCATAGGCGGCAGTGTCGGCCGGCGTCCCCAGATCGATCGCCGCCGGCAGCGTGATGTACCGGAGCTTGGTCGCCTGCGCGAGCGACTCGTACGACCAGATGTAGTCGAACTCGCCGGCCTGCAGCACGCCCACCAAGTCCGCCTCCTTGGGCCGCACGTTCTTCGCCGGCGACAACTTCATCAACTTGTCGTACAACCCGGGCTGCTCATAGTACTGCTCCGCGAGTTGCAGCGTGAGCAGCGTCCGATATCCGTTCGGATCGAGATCCGGATTCGCCCGCCCCAACGCAACGCCGGGCCGCTGCAGAATCTTCGGCCAGTTCGCGCTGTCCACCTCCGACGCGAACTTCGACTTGCCCGTGAACGCGAGCACCATGCGGTTCCGCGCGAATTCCGCATACCACGTGGTCTGGTTGGGCATGAGCAGCTTCGGGAACACGTCGTAGTCGGCGAGCACCACCACGTCGGGAATCTGATGCAGTTCGGTGAGCTTCCGCGCGATGTCGAGACTGCCACCGTTCTCCTGTTGCACAGTCACATGCTCGCGCGCCGCGAACGTGTCGAGCGCAGCCCGGATAGGAATGGCCACGCTTGCGGCCGTGTACACCACGATCGGGCCTCCAGCGTTGCCTGCGCTCTCGCCCGTCTTGGGCGACGGCTTGCTGCAGGCTGCGACGACGGCGAGCACCAACGGAAGCGCAAATCGAATGCGCATACTGAGCCGGCCCGTCGCAAACGTGGAGCTCACGTGTCGAGAATCTCGCGCTCGGCGCGCTCGACGAGACGGTAAATCGACGCATTGACGCGGCGGTAGGCGCGCGCCACGCCCCGCGCCTTGTCCGTTAGACTTGCACCGCCGCCCGCCGGCCCGCCGGCGTGCCGCTCGACCAACGCCTGCCCAACGAGCAACTCGGCCCGCGTGATCCAGGCGAGCGCGTGGCGATAGCCGATGCCTAACGACGCGGCGGCGGCGCGGATCGACCCGCGGGCATCGATCTCCTCCAGCATCTGGATGAATCGCGGCCCGATGATCTTGTCGCCGTCGCGCACCACGATGAGCACCGCGCGCGCCCGCGCCCCGCCGCGCCAGCGGACGCTGTTGCGGCAGGGCCGAGCGCCGCGCTCAGAAGTTGGCGATGAGCTGGACGACGACTTCATTTTGCGGATGCGTTGGACGCTGAGACTTCACGACCCAGTCCGTCACAAATCGCAGATTCTCTTTGGGCGACATCACATTCACGCCGAACGTCGACCACCCCTGCCACGTGTCCGTGTTCGTGCCATCCGACTGCCTCGTGTCGTTGAACCATTCTCGCTTGAACACCGGCTCGAGCCACGGCAGCACCTTGTACGCAGCCAACACATAGCCGCCGCCGGCGTCCTGGTGCGCGCCGCCCAGCGGGCGCGAACGATGGATGCCCTCGCCCTCCACGATCAGGTCGCGCCACTGAATGCGCGCGTCGTACCCCTTGACGTGGTCGGTCCCCTCGTCGCCCAGTTTCGCGGCGAGCGCCAACCATGGCACTGGCGTCACCGTTAGGCGGCCGATGAGCAGCTCGAGGCCGTTCGGGTTCGCCAGCGCGTTCGCTCCCTGCCCGTTGGTCACCGACGCGTCGGCTGTGACGTAGTGCGACCAGTGCACCTGTCCCATCACACCGATGTCGCGCTTCGGAGTCAGCTGGTCGATGGCCGTGGAGCGGTTCGCGGTGCGCAGGTACGCGAACGACGTGAGATACTCCAGGCTGAACGGCTGCTTGAACTGCCCGACGATGAGCGCGGGATGCCATTGGTCCCACTTGAGCGAGTCGGCGGCGGCCTGCGCCAACTCGACATATGCATCCGTGAGCTCGAACCCGTGCACCGTGTTGTCCGAACCCACCGTGTCGCTCTGGTTGCCCGAGAAATCGGCTTGCACGCGAACGGCCAGGTACGGCAGGGGCGCCATCATCGCCGTGAGCCGCGCGCGGTTGACGGAAAAGCTCGTCGAGTCGCCGTGCCTGGTGTCGCGCACGGAGACGTAGCCGCCCACCTTGACGCTCGACGACAGCGTGCCTAACGGTAGCACCGGCGTGGGCACGAGCGGATACTGGGCCGCGGCCGCCGCGGGCACGCGAGCGAACAGGAACGCCGCGACGATCGCGACGCCACGGGTACGAGAGAATCGCATGGACGATGGCGTGGTGGACCGTTGTTACCAAATAGTAACAGCCAACCTGCAGCCACTCCCGCAGACCGGCAAGACCGTCCGGGACTGGAACCGGACGCCCCGCCATCCGTATAGTTGGGGGATTCTACTCCCCGCCTCGCCGGACTCGTCCATGACCGCTGCCGTCAGCATCGACCACATCTCGAAACGGTTCGCCAACCACGTCGCCGTACGCGACCTCTCCCTCCAGATCCCGACCGGCATGGTCTACGGCCTCCTGGGCCCCAACGGCGCCGGGAAGACCACGACCATCCGGATGATTCTCGACGTCCTCGAGCCGGACTCCGGCACCATCCACATCATGGGCGCGCCTAACGGACGGCCGGGCGTCGTCGACCGCGTGGGCTACCTGCCCGAAGAGCGCGGCCTCTACCGCCGCATGACCGTGCGCCGTGTGCTCCTGTTCCTCGCGCAGCTCAAAGGCGTCGCTGCCGCGGACGCCGCGCGCCGCATCGACGCCTGGCTCGAGCGTCTGCAGTTGGTCACGGCCGAGCGCGATTGGGGCGACGCGCGAGTCGAGGAACTGTCGCGCGGCATGCAGCAGAAGGTCCAGTTCATTGGCGCGCTGGTGCACGACCCCGACGTCATGATCCTCGACGAACCGTTCAGCGCCCTCGACCCGATCAACGCGCAGGCGCTCAAGGACATCATCATCGAGCTCAAGCGCGCCGGGAAAACCGTGATCTTCAGCACCCACCTGATGGAGAGCGCGGAACGCTTGTGCGACGCGGTGTGCATCATCGCCCAAGGCACCAAGCTCGTGGACGGCACGCTGGCCGAGGTCCGCCGGGCGCACGGCGTGCAACAGGTGGCGCTCGCGCTGGAAGGCGGCACGCGCAATGGCGTCACGCGCATCCTCCAGGATCGAACGCTCGTCGCCCGCGTCGACGATTCGAACCAGGTGATCGAGATCGACCTGGCGCCGTCCGCGGATCCGCAGCGGCTCCTGCGCGCGCTGATCGAAGCCGGCGCCGTGGTGCAGCGATTCGAGCTCGTGCAGCCATCGCTGCACCGCGTGTTCGTGGATCGCGTGTCGGCCCTCTCGCCTAACGGAGAGGCGATGGAGGCGGCCCATGCGTAAGCTCTGGATCGTCGCGCAACGCGAATTCCTGGAGCGCGTCCGCTCGCGATGGTTCGTCGTGAGCACGGTGCTCGTGCCGGCGTTCGTGGGCCTCGTCATCTTCATCCCCGTCTACTTCACGTCGCGAGCAGCCGTATCGCCGGACATGGCACGCATCACCATCATCGACGCGTCCGGCAGCGGTATCGGCGGCCGCATCGCGGCACGACTCGACAGCGGCGTCGCGGCAGACATGGCGCCGCGCTATGAAGACGTGGTGCCCACGGCCGTCGCGGCCGCCGAGTCGAGCGCCACGCCCGACGTGATCGCGGGAAGGCGCAAAGGATACCTCGTGCTCGGCCCCCTCCTGTGGCCGAAGCCCGACGTTCGCTACTCCGGATCGAATGCGACGTCCACGATCGAGATGTCGAAGTTGCAGCGGGTCGTGCACGATGAGCTGATCGCGACGCGGCTCCGTTCGGCGGGCATGGACCCGCGCCAGGTCGAGGCACTCACAGCGTTAGACCTGCAGATGTCCACCGAGCGCCTCACCGCGCGCGGTCGAGGCGGATCGGGAGAAATCGGAAGCATCGTAGCCTTCATCGTCGCGTTCGTACTGTACATCACGATTTTCTTTTACGGCCAGATCGTGATGCGCGGTGTGATGGAGGAGAAGCAGACGCGCGTGGCCGAAACCGTCGTGTCGAGTGTGCGACCCGACACGCTGTTGTTCGGCAAGATTCTGGGCATTGGTGGTGTCGCTGCCGCGCAGCTCGGTATATCAGGGTTGGCGACGGTCTTTCTCATCCAGAACCGTGCGGCGTTGATGGCGCGTCTGCACGTGGAAGCGTCCAACTATGCGCTGCCCCACGTCACACCAGGGATGGGCGCGCTGCTCGTCGTCTACTTCATACTCGGGTACATCGTCTACTCGTCGTTGTTCGCCGCGATCGGCTCGATGGTGAGCAGCGAGCAGGACGCGCAGCAGGTGCAGATGCCGGTGACGCTGCTGCTCGTGGTCACCGCGCTGTTCATTCAGCCGGTGAGCTTTTCGCCGGAAAGTCGGCTCGCCGAGGCGTTGTCGTACATTCCGTTTTCGTCGCCGATCATCATGCCGCTCCGGCTCAGTCTCATCCCGATTCCGGTGTGGAAGCTGGTGGCGTCGCTCTTGTCGCTGGTGGCGGGATGCTGGCTGGCGGTGTGGATCGCGGCGCGCATCTATCGCACAGGTCTTCTCATGTACGGCAAGCGTCCGTCGCCGCGCGAACTGGTGCGCTGGGTTCGCGCGAGTCGCTGACGGGTCGTATCCGGGTCCGCGGGTCCAGCGAATACGTACCTACTTTGTAGGCAGCTACTCTCCGATGCGCCGCGCGGCGTGTCCGTGGCCGCCGCCTACGGCGCCGGCTCCAGCACGCGATCCTTCGCTCCCGGCATCTTCCGGTAGACGTATGCGTCGTCCGGCGCATCGGCGCGGTCGAGCAGCGCGTCGATCATCGGCCGGTTAGGCGAGAGCGTGCAGACCGGGTCCGTGTTGCGCGCGTCGCCGGTGAGCGCGAACGCCTGGCACCGGCAGCCACCGAAGTCGACGTGCCGGCGGGCGCAGCTGCGACACGGCTCGCGCATCCACTCGTCGCCGCGGAACGCGCGAAAGGCGCTCGAATGCTCCCAGATCCATTCCAGGCTGCGCTCGCGCACGTTGTCGAAGGTGAGCGACGTGATCTGCGAGGCCGCGTGGCAGGGGAGCACGTTGCCGTTGGGCGCGACCATGATGTACAGCGAGCCCCACCCGCCGTAGCAGGGCTTCGGAAACTCGCTGTAGTAGTCGGGCAGCACGTAAATGATCTGCATCCGCCCCTTGTACTCGGCCGCCTTGCGATCGGCGATCTCGGCGCTCCGATCCACCTGCGCGCGCGTCGGCATGAGCGCGTCTCGGTTGGGCACGGCCCAACCGTAATACTGCGTGTTGGCCAGTTCCACACGGTCCGCGCCTAACGCACCTGCCATGTCGATGATGTGCTCCAGTCGGTCCAGGTTCGCGCGGTGGAGCACGACGTTCACCGAGAACGCGACGTCGCGCGCCTTGACCCATGCCGCGGCCTGGTGCTTCGCGTCCCAACTCCGCGTGCCCGCGATGCGCTCGGCGCTCTCCTGCTCCGCGTCCTGAAACGAGATCTGCACGTGCTCGAGCCCCACGTCCACCAGGCGGTCCAGCCGCTCGCGCGTCATGCCTAACGCAGACGTCACGAGCGTGCTGTACAGGCCCTCGCGGTGCGCGTGCGCCACGATCTCCTCGAGATCGCGCCGCACCAGCGGTTCTCCGCCCGACAGACCGAGCTGCAGCACGCCCAGCTGCCGCGCTTCGGTGATCACCCGCTTCCACTCCTCCGTATCGAGCTCCGCCTTGGAAAGGACGAGGTCGAGCGGATTGGAGCAGTACGGGCAGTGCAGCGGGCAGCGGTGCGTCAGCTCCGCCAGTAGCGTGGTGGGTCGGCGTTCCGTGGACGGCATACCGAATACAAGCAAAAAGGGCCCGCCGCGGCGAGCCCTCTGCCTGCAATCACCTCGGTCGCTTTAGCGCCGAGCGACGTAGGCAGTTACTTCCATCGTCACTTCCACTACTTCGAATTCCGGCTTGGTCCAGGACATTGTGCCTCTCCCGCGGTTATGCGTTTGTCAGTGACGCTCTCCTGCTAGCGCATCAGCCGTGCCGCTCGCGAGAGGACCATTAACGCCCATGCCTACAATGGTATACATGGCGGAGCTCGCTAGGTGACCCACGTCGTTGATTGCGCGCTCCGCGTCATTTCACCCAACGTTGGGTCATATCACGCACCGGCTGTGGATGATCACGATTGATTCTACAGGCCGAACTTCTTGAGACGATAGCGCAGCGTATCGCGGCTAATTCCCAGTCGTAGAGCAGCCTTCGTCTGATTGCCACCCGATTCGCGTAAGGCCTGCTCGATCAACGACCGCTCCCATTGCGACAGCTCGACGCCGTCGGGCGGCAGCGATGGCATATCCGCGCCATCCGCGGCCGGCGTGGCCTTTTCCTCAATCTCGTCGCGACGCTTGCTCGGCGATGTCACCGGGCTCATGAGCGAGAGATGGCTCGTCTCGAGCGTGCTGTCCTGACTCCAGAGCACCGCTCGCTCGATCACGTGACTCAGCTCGCGCACATTTCCCGGCCACGGATACGCAAGCATCGCGTCGCGCGCAGCCGGGTCGATGCGCCGCACGTCCTTGCCGTACTTGGCCGTGAACCGCGCGAGGAATCGATCGGCGAGGAGCAGCACGTCCTGCCCGCGCTCGCGCAGCGGCGGCAGGTGGAGCACGATCACCGCGAGGCGAAAGAAGAGGTCCTTCCGGAATGCGCCGGTCTGCGCGTCGCGCTCGAGGTCGCGGTTCGTCGCGGCAAGGATGTGCACGTTCACCTTGCGGTCGCGCAGGCCGCCCACACGCCTAACGACACCTTCCTCGACGGCCCGCAGCAGCTTGCCCTGCAGCGACATCTCGACGTCGCCTACCTCGTCCAGGAACAGCGTGCCGCCCTCCGCCGCCTCGAATAACCCGAGCTTCGATTCCTTGGCATCCGTGAACGCGCCGCGCTCGTAGCCGAACAACTCGGCTTCGATGAGGTTCGCGGGCAGCGCCGTGCACGTGAGCTCGATGAATGGCTTTGCGGCCAGACGACCCGACGCATGGATCGTTCGCGCGAGCAGACCCTTGCCCGTGCCTGTCTCTCCGGTGATGAGCACCGGTGGCGTGTCCTCGAGCGCGGCGATCTGCCGCGCGCGGTCGAGCACCGCGCGCATGGGCTGCGACTCGCCCACCAGTTGGGCGAAGTGCAGGTCCGCAGCGGCGCGCTTGCGGTGATACGACAGCTCGTGCTTGAGCAGCGACGTCTCGCGCGCGCGGTCGGCGAGCAGCTTCAATTCCTCGAGATCGACCGGCTTTTTGAGGTAGTCGAACGCGCCTAACTTGACCGCCTCCACGGCGCCCTCGATCGTGCCGAACGCCGTCATGATGATGACCGGAATCGCCTTGTCGAATTCGTGGATGCGCTGCATGAGCGTGATGCCGCTCATGCCCGGCAGCCGCAGATCGGCGAACACCACATCGGGACGCACCTTGGGGAGCAGGTCCAACGCGTGCTCTGCGTCGCCGGCGACTTCGGCGTCGTAGCCGCTCTCCGCGAGGTAGGCCTTGATCGAGCGCGCCAGCGTCCGCTCGTCGTCCACGACCAGCACGCTGGGTCCGCTCACGACACCCTCGCCGGGGCCGCCGCCGTGCCGGGCACTCCGTTGGGCGCATGCACGCCAGCCGCGGGGAGCCGCACCCGCACCGTCGTGCCGCCGCTGGGGCGACCCGCGCCGCTCTCGATCTCGAGCTGGCCACCGTTCTGCTCCACGTATCGCTTGGCCGTGGCCAGGCCGAGTCCCGTGCCGCCGGGGCGGGTGGTGAAAAACGGCTCGCAGACCGATGGCAGCACGTGTTCCGGAATCCCGGCCCCGGTGTCGCTCACTTCGATCGCCACGCTGCCTAACGCAGCACCGTCGCGTCCGGCGTGCGCATCGACGCGCAGCACGCCGCCGTCGGGCATCGCATCCAGCGCGTTGGAGAGAATCTCGACGAGCGCTTGTTCCACCTGCACCGGATCCACGCGCACGTCGGGCAGCGGCGACTCGACGTTCACCTGCACGTCCACACGCCGCTCCGCGGCCAGCTTCCGGAACGGCGGCAGCATGTCCTGGACGATGCGCGACACGCTGTCGGACAGCGGATGGAACGGCGCCGGGCGCGAAAAATCGAGCAGGTGCGTGACACGTTTGTCGAGACGATCCGCTTCGTAGATGATGTCCTGCAGATGCTCGCGCGACTCGTCGTTCTTGGTGCGCTTGAGCGCGAGCTGCGCGGCCGCGCGCAAGCTCGCCAATGGATTGCGCAGCCCGTGCGCGACGGCGGCCGACATCTCGCCGATCGACGCAAGCCGCTCCGCGTGCACGAGCTGGCGCTGCGTCTGCTGCAGCTGCGCCACCTTCGCCTCGAGCTCCGTGTTGAGCCGCACCATGTCGGCGCGCGACTCGCGCAGGTTCTTGGTCATGCGCCCGAACTCTCGCGCCAGCTCGCCGACTTCGTCGTTGGACGTCACCATGATGGGGTGGTCGAGCTGGCCGCCGCCCACGACGGCCATGCCCTTGCCCAATTCGCTGATCGGCCGCGCAATCCCGCGCGCGATGAGCCACGACGTGAACGTCCCCAAGCCTAACGCAAGCACCAGAATGCCGATCAGCACGCGGTCCTCGCCGCCCAGGATGTCCTCGAGCCGAGCGTAGGCACCGCGCACGCTCGACTCGCGCGCGCGGCGGTACACGTCGCGGTTGACGTCGGTGAGCGCGGGCGAGAGCCGGTCGCGCAGCTCGACACGCGCGAGCTGATACGCTTCGGTGTGGTGGCCCGCATCGTAGAGCGCAAACACGCTGTCGGCCACCAACACGATCTGGCGTTGAATCGCATCCACACCGTTCGCCAGATCCGCCTCGCCCGGACGCAGCGCCGCGCGCCACCGGGCTTGCCAGTACGTCACGACCTCCGCGTTCACATCGAAGTCGCGGCGCGCCGTCGGATCCATGCCGCTGAGATACCGCCAGATGACCTCCGATTCGTTGAACATCGCGGTCTCGAGCTCCGCGTACGTGCGTGTGCGGGCCATGTTCTCGCCCAACGCCTGCAGCGCGCGCCGCTCCAGCACGTTCGCGCGAATGGCTTCCGCGCCGATAAGGAGCGCGGGGATCACCATGAGCGCGAATCCCAAGAGGAGCTTGCGGCGGACGGTCATGTTCTTCGACCTACCGAGGGGTGCAGTGCCTCACCAAGATTACACACGCGGCGCCGCGGCCGGATGAGGACGGCCCTCAGTGCGGGTCCTGGTCGCCGCGGCCGTGCGCTCGCTCCCGCCGTCGTTCGAGCTCCGCGCGGGCGGCACGCTTTCGACTCACGATGCCCAGCAGTCCCGTCCAGCCCATGGAGAAGAGCACGAGGATCCAGCCGGCCTGACACAGCGTCAGAAACGCGCTCAAGCGCCACGGCGTGGGATCGGCGAACGCGGGCACCAATCGCCCAATGAACCGCGCCAGGAACGGCGCTGTGAGCACCATAATGACCGCCGCGATCCCGAACAGGGCGACCGCGACGCGCGCCATGGCGCGCGGCCACGCGCCCTGCTGCCGGAATTCGTGCGCGCGGTCCGCCGCGCTGGACGCGAGGATAATGCCGCCGATCCACTGGAGTGCGGCCAGGTACGGGACTAACCGGATCATGGCCGGCGCGCCACGCGCGTCATGCCGTGCGGACGCGACAGCGCGGCGCGGAGCGTGTCAGATACCCCGCTTATCCCGCAGCACGCGACCGATCACGTAACCAACGCCGAGCGCGATGAGGACCGCGAGACCCGGCTTCTCGCGCACCTGGTGCTCGATCTGTGCCCGCATGCTGCGCAGGTCCGAGCCTTGAGTCTTGCGCGGCGCGAGACGATCGGGCGCTTCCGTGGCGCGGATCGGCAGCGCGCTGCCGTCGGCCTGCGACGCGCTCATGCGGTCGATGTTGTTGCCCGGTTCGGACGGCATGGGTTGGACTCCGTGGCTACCCTGCTCGAGCGTGCAGGCTATGTGCCATGCCCATCCGGGATCAGCAGTGCGCGTCGAAGGCTGCCACCAGGTCCTGCGCGATCGACGCAGCGCTCCGTCCCTCGATCTGATGCCGCTCGAGCATGTAGACCAGCTTACCGTCCTTCAGAAGGCCGATCTGTGGCGACGACGGCCCGTACCCGGTGAAATAGCTGCGGGCGCGGGCGGTCGCATCGATGTCCTGTCCCGCAAAGACTGTAGTCAACGTGCCCGGCACGCGCTCGTGCTCGAGGGCCAAGGCCACCGCAGGACGCGCGTTGCGTGCGGCGCAGCCGCAGATCGAGTTGACCACGACCAATGTGGCGCCAGGTGCGTCTCGCAGCGTCGCGTCCACTTCTTCCGGTGTACGCAGCTCACGGACGCCGAGTCGCGTGAGCTCCTCGCGCATCGGGGTAACGAATCGTTCATCGTACGGCATGATGTCTCGTGTCGTGAAGTGATGCGGCGGCTATAGATCGTCGTCGCCGGCGCCGTCGCGGACCAGCGCGAGGATCGCTGTTTGCGGCACGACGAGATAACGATCGCCTTCGAACGTGATCTCGACGCCTGCCTTACGGAAGAACAGCGCGTAGTCGCCGACGCGCGCCTGCATGGGCACGAATCGCGTCTCGCGTCGCGCCGTGCGCCATGGCTCGTCGCCCAACTCGCCGGGATCCGGCATCGGAAGGCCGGGGCCTGTGGCCGTGATGCGCCCGCCCTGCACCGCCTGACTATCCACTGCCGTCGGCGGCAGATACAGCCCCACCTTGCTGCGTTCTTCGCCCTCTTCGAGTGCGACGAGCACGCGATCGCCAACCACGATGAGGGACTTCGAGCTGCGGGGTTTTGGTGTCACGGGTCCGGAGCAAGAGGAAGCGGTGCGTCGTCGCTCGTACGCTTCCAAAGATATAAGGGCGGACACGGCCGGACATGGCCGGACAGGGCCGGACCGTTCGGGAGCACCGCAAACCTAAGCGCGCGCGGTGCAAGTCTCGTCTTTCCGCAACCGAACGGTCTGGCCGTGTCCGGCCGTGTCCGGCCGTGTCCGCCTTATCGCTCGCCGCGTTCCTTTTCGATGAGCGTACTCCGCACGAGCTGCACGACGAATGCGAGCACGAGCGCGAACACGACGATCGTGACACCGCGCCGGACGAGCGTCGTGAGCGACATCGGCAGCCAGTTCGCCCACTCGGCGCGGGCCTGTCCGATGCGCTCGACGTGCATGTCGATGAGCGCCGCGCTCGTCAGTGCTTCGGCGACGCTCTCGATCACCGCGAAAAGTGGGGCGCGCCACACCCACTGATGAACGGGATGGTTGCCGAGGTAGGCCGCCGTCATGCCTAACAGAATGATGTAGCCGATGGCGAAGATCGGCAGGATCTCCCAGAGCGTGAGCGTGGGGTTCGACAGCACCAGCAGGCGCAGCAGCCTCACGAGCACGGCCGTGACCACGGCCATGCCGATGAGCGACAGCGACACGCGCCGCGGGAGCTTGAGCTCGATGGCACGGAACTCGATCGTGCGGCGCGGGAAGAATTCGGCCATGCCTAAACGAGAGATATGGGCATCGTGATACGCCTCGCGCTCATTCGGCGGAAGGTGTTCCGGCGGACGTGCCGGGATATCGTCGGAGGAGACGTTCGCCGGGCGAGAGAGCGGCATCGTCCGACGGCTCGTTCTCCTGCCGCGTCTTCAATTCCTTGGTCACCAGGTGCAGCTCGGCGAGCGTCGCCGCGGCGCGCACCGCCGCATCGGCACGCTGCGCCGACAGCTTGCGCAACCGCGCCGCGATGAACACCACGCAGCACAGCGCAAGCAATGCTTGGAAGCTCACGAGCAGCGCGGTCCTGGATTCCATCCTGTGCCCTCCGCGGCATGTTTCCGTTAGACAGCGGCCGTCGGCGCCTCGCGCAACAACGACGCGACGGACACCTCCAACCGATCCAGATCGAATGGCTTGGCCAGCACCGGCTGACCCGCGGACTCGAGAAACGCCCGGCTGCTCGCGCTCACCAGATCGCCGGTGATGAACAGCGTCCGCAATGCCAACGACGGATGCTCCCGGCGCAAGACTTCGTAGAACGCGGGCCCGTCGAGACCGCTCATGCGCAGGTCGCAGACCACGCAATCGAACCTCGACCGCCGTGCAGCGTCCAGCGCCGTCGCGCCATCCGGTACCGTGACCACACCGAACCCGCGGCGGCGCGCGTAACTCCGAATGCCGCGATGCAGCGCCAGTTCGTCGTCCACGAACAGCATCTGAATGCCGGACAACGGTGACGCCGGCGTCTCCTGTACGACCGGAGCGGGCTGCTCCCGGACTTCGACCTCTTCCATCGCCGGCAGCGTCACTCGGAACATTGTGCCGCCCGGGCCCGTGTGTGCAATGGATATCGTGCCGCCGTGCGCGGCCACAATGCCGTAGCTCACACTCAAGCCCAAGCCCGTGCCGTCTCGTTTCGTGGTGAAGAACGGCTCGAACACGTGCGCGCGTGCTTCGGCGGGAATGCCGGCGCCGGTGTCCGCCACTTCGACCAATACCCGGTCGTCATAGCGGCGCGTGATGATGCGCAGCGACCCGCCGCCCACGGGCTCCATGGACTGGATCGCGTTCATCACGAGATTGAGCAGCACTTGCTGCAGTTGTCGCGGATCGCCCTGCACCATTGGCAGCTCGGCCGCCAGCGCTTGCTCGGACGTGATGCCCAACGATGACATCTCGTAGCTACGCAGGCGCATCGTGCGCTCGATCAACTCGTTGAGCTGGATCTTCGTCGAGTCGGCCTCGCTACGCCGCGCGAACGTGAGCAAGTCACGCAGCACCTGACTCGCGCGCATCGTTTCCGATGCAATGATGTCCACCGATTCGCGCTGGTCCGCCGTCATGGCGCCGTCTCGCTGCAGCAGTTGCGCGAACGCGCTGATCGTGCACAGCGGATTGTTGACCTCGTGCGCGACGCCGGCCACCAGCTCGCCCACCGCCGCCAGGCGTTCTGTTTCCGCCAGGCGCATGCGCATCTCGCGCTCGGCCGTCATGTCGCGACCGAGGATGAGGATCATCGGCGGATCCGTCTCGGGCAGCAGCCGCGCGGCTAACGCGACGACGCGCACGCCGGCTTCGTGCCGCAGGTGCAGCTCGAGACGCGTCGGCCGTCCGCTCAACACGTTCTGGAACTCGGTGCGGAACCGCTCCATCTCATCGTCGGCCACGAATTCGTCGAGCGTTCGTCCAACGACCTGTGCCGGATACAAGCCGAGGATGTCGCGCACGGCGTCGTTCGCTTCGGCAATGCGGCCGCTGGCGAACAGCGTGAGCACGGCGTCTGGCGCCACGCGGAACAGCGTGCGGAAGCGCCATTCCGCCTTACGCAGCGTCTCGAGCAGGTCGGCATTGGCGAGGGCGACGGACAACAGGTCGGCCATGGCCTCGACGTGCGAGATCTCGCTGTCGGAGAACGAGCGCGATACACGCGACACGAGCATGATCGCACCGATGCACTCGCCGCGGCGCTGGAGCGGGATCACCGCCACTGCGCGCGCGCCGTCGGCCACCGGCAGGTCCTCTTCGGCGGCGGACGAGCGCTGCGCGTCGGCCGTCCACCACGCTTCGGCCGTGCGCACCACGCGGCCCATCGCCGATGTCGACACGGCGAAGTTGCGTCCGGCGATCGACGGTGCGCCCTCGAGGCCTGCGGTGATCGCCACCTGGACGCGGTCGGCGGACACGAGTCCCACGGCGCCGCCATCCACCCGGAGCACGTCCATCGCGGCCTCGATGAAGCGCCGCAGCACGCGCTCCGGCGTGAGCTCGAGGGCGATCTGCTGGCCTAACGTCCACATGCGCTGCATCACCCGGTGCGCTTCGGCGAGCTCGGCCGTGCGCGCGTCCACGCGCTGCTCGAGGAGCGACGCGATCTCGCGCTCGGCGATGGCCGCGTGCTCGAGCACCATGGTCGTGCGGCGGTGGGTCCAGAGCGCGTGTCCGGCGCGCAGCGCCAGGAGGACGCCGAACGCCGTGAGCGCCATGCCTAACGCAAGGCTGTGCCCGCGGCGGAAGGCGAGCATGGACGCGCTCAACGTGGCGATGAGGATCGCGACCACGATCGAGAACGTGCGCACGCGCGCCGCGTCGCTCGCATAGGTGGGCGACTCGACGGACTCCTCGATGGTGCGCGGACCGCGTCGCGGCTCGTGGAGGGTCGCCGCCATGCACAACACCGCCAGCGACCAGAGCAACGCCGTCGACCGCGGCACCGCCCCCGCGCCCAGCAGCACGACGCGCCCATAGAAGAAATTGCCTAGGCCTAACGCAACCGCTCCGGCCGTGAGGCCGGCGGAGAGGCGCGTGCCCAACACCTCGCCGCGCCACACGAGCAGCAGCACGATGAGGACCAGGTTCGCGGCGCCCAGCACGTTCCAGCCCAACGCCCCGAGGCGCATCGTCGGATCCGTCGCGGCTGCGGGCGCCGCACCGGGATACGCCGACACCTGCGCGATGACGATCATCGCCGCCGCGATCAGCAGCAAGGCATCGACCATTGCCTCGAAGCGCATCCAGTTGCGATGGCGATAGCGCGTGAGCGCCATCGCGAAGCCCACCATCGCGCTTACCTGCAATGCGACGCCCGTGAACGCTTCGACGTACGGCGGTCGCGGCGGCTGCCCGGTGAACACCTCGACGAGCGTCCACGACGCGCGCCCGATCAATCCGAACGCGGCGGCTAACGCAAGCGCCGTGAACAGCGCGCGCCGCGTGCCCCGCGACCTGTTCCGCGCATCGGCGAACATCGCCATGCACGCCGCGAATTCCGCCGTCAACAGCAGGTCGGAAATCAGCGCGCCTGCGTGCGCGTGGCCCAATCCAAGCACGGCCAGGGTCGCGACCGCCAGAGAACCAGCGACCAGGACCGCAGCGGGCTGCGATGAAATGGATGAAAACCGACTCATGCCCAGCGGGGTATCACCAAGGAGCGCGTGGATGCTGGAGGAGTACTGCGGAAGCGCGCGGGCGGCGGGCGTGTGACGAAATAGAACCGCTCGAAGAAATGACGCCCGAACGACTGTTTCGTTGCGTGTACGTCTGCCGGGCGTCGCTCACGTAATGTCGCCCGGCGATCCGATACCGGGACCGGCGCCGCGCGGCGACTCGATCGGCAGGAGCAGGAGAGCAATCATGTCGAAGGCGTGGCGAGACCACGACGACTGGCAGGACGACGAACCAGAGGAACCGCGGTGGTCGGAAGAATTGTCATTCGGTGATCCGGACGCCTGGCGCGGCGGCGTGTACGACACCGCACAGGACGCGTGGCAACGGAACGACACCGAGTGGCCGGAATGGGACGCTGGTCCCGAGTATCAAATGTGGAAGCGCCTCGCCGATGATGATGAGCCCTGATGCGCGTGGCGCTCGCGCCTAACCACTTGACGCCCTTCCCGACAGCGTAGCGCTTCCCTCGGCGCACGCCGGTCCGCGCGTCCGGTTATCGGATGATCTTCCCGAACCGGCTCCATCGAACACGAAGGTCCTCGAAGTCGAACGACATGTAGATGAACATCGGCTTGCCGCGAATGTTCGCCCGCGGCACGAAGCCGTAGTATCGCGCGTCGACGGAGTTGTAGCGGTTGTCGCCTAACGAGAAATAGTGACCCGCGGGCACGACGAACGGACCCCAGTCGTCGTGTGACGGATGCGCCGGCGGCTGCCCGAAGCGCGATCCCTTGATCTCGAACGGAATCTGCCAATTGAAGAGCGAGTCCGGTGTGTCGACGAAGTCGTACGGCTTGTCGCCCACGCCGAATCCTTGCCGTTGGGCAAGGCCGTTCACGTACAGCATACCATCGCGCATGTACAGCGTGTCGCCGGCTACCCCGACCAACCGCTTCACGACGATCGGCGCCAGCTCATCCTTCACGCGCAAGTTCGCCGGCAGTCGCTCCTGCGACGGCGATTGATACACCACGACTTCGCCGCGATGTGGATCGCGGAAGCCGGGCAGGTTGTAGCTCGTGAACGGAACGTGCGCGCCGAAGAGGATCTTGTTGGCGAAGAGGAAATCGCCAACGAGCAGCGTCGGCTCCATGCTCTCCGACGGAATGCGATACGCCTCGACGATGAACGTGGTGACGAACAGAAAAATCACCGCCGCCGCGATGATCGTGCGACTCCACTCGATGAGCGAGTCGCGCCCCGACTTGCGAGGGCCGCGCGCTTCGGCGACGACGTTGCGTCGTTTGGATGGCGCCGGTGTGTTTTTCTTGTTCTTGTTTTTCGCGGCCACTGCCATGTGGTGTCGGCGTGAGAGCAGCGCGATTGCGGCACACGCTGCGCGTGCGCGCCTTGCGATCGCCTGCGTATTCTGGGCCGCGATCAGCGGAAAACCAAGACCCCCACCCCCACCCACCCCACCCCCCTTGATGTGCGACGGGGGCGTGCCGCTATGGTACGCCCCCTTCGTCTGCTCGACGCGTGAGATGCCGTCGAGTGAGAATTACTTCATGTGCTTGCTGGCGAGTTTCGTCATCTCGAACATCGACACCTGCTTCTTGCCATTGAACACGCGACCGAGTTTGTCGTCGGCGTTGATCATGCGCTTGTTCTTCGCATCCTGCAAATTGTTGCGCTTGATGTAGGCCCACAGCTTCTTCGTGATCTCGGTGCGAGGCATCCCACCGCTGCCGACCACTGCCGCGAGCGCATCATCGGGCATCATCGGACGCATGAACGCCGGGTTGGGCGCGCGCTTCTTCCGCGGCGCTGCCTTGCGTGCTGCCTTCCGTCCACCCTTCCTGGCCGCTTTCTTCGCTGTGCGCTTCGCAGCTTTCTTCGCGCCGCGTTTCTTTTTGGTGGCCATCGATGGTCTCTCCCGATTGGTTGAATGGATCTCGTCCTAGAGAAGAACAAGGGTCCGTCGGGCCACAAACTAAGAAGGTCCTACAGCAGCGCAATAGGGGCGCGCACGATTTCTCTCTCTGTACGCGCGACGTTCCCGCTGGAAATTCCTCTCTGGCGGCGCGCACCAGTCGCGATACATTGGGCTCGGTCCATGAATCCGCCACCAGGCTCACCAGCGTATCGAGAGCATACTCCCGTGCGCACGCCGACGCCGTCGACACCCGCGCGCGACCACGCGGCGCTCACCAATGCGGAGCTCGTGCAGCGCGTTGCCGGTGGCGACCAACGCGCGCTCGGCGCGCTCTATGACCGGCAGGTGACGCTCGTGCATTCGCTCGCGCTGCGCCTTCTCGGCGACGCCGACGACGCCGAGGATGTGGTGGAGGAAACGTTCTGGCAGGTGTGGCGACACGCCTCACGCTATGATGTGTCGCGCGGCTCGGTGTCCACGTGGCTCTGCTCTATCGCGCGCAGTCGTGCGCTCGACCTGCTGCGCGCCGCGCGTCGGCGTCCCGAGCGCATCGCGTCGGCCCTCGAGAGCGATGACGACAGCGCGCTCGCCTCAGCGAGCGCGAATCCACTCGGCGGTGTCGAAGAGAGCGAGCAGCGCGCGCTCGTGCGTGGTGCACTAAATGAACTGCCGCCCGAGCAGCGCGAATCCATCGAGCTTGCGTATTTCGGCGGCCTGAGCCAGTCGGAAATCGCCGAGCGCACCGGTCAACCACTCGGCACAATCAAGACGCGCATTCGCCTCGCAATGATGAAACTCCGCGCGCGATTGTCGTCGCTGCGAGAGCGCGCGACATGACGCACGCCGAAGCGCAGGAACTGCTCGCCGCGTTGTCACTCGACGCGACATCGACCGACGAGCGACAGGCGATCCTCGCGCACGTGGCCGTGTGCGACGAGTGTGCGCGCGAGTTGGGCGAGCTCCGCGATGCAGCGCACAGCATGGCGCAGCTCGCGCGCGAGACGCCCATGGATCCCGTTCGGCAGGCGCGTGTGCGCGCGCACGTGCTCGCACGCGCCGCGGACCGCGCCCAACCGGCCGGCGCACCGCCGCGCAAGCCTGCGGCGATCGCGATGCCGCCGCGTCGCCTTACGCGATTCTCGACGGCGCGCCTCGTGGCCGCCGCGGCCATCGTGCTGATTGGCGTCGCGCTTGCCCTCTACGCCGTATCGGCCGGGCAGCGCGCGAATGATCTGCAACGCGACACGCAGCGCTTGCTCGCTGCCCAACGGGGCTTCGAGCGGGAAATTGCCGCGCGCGACTCCGCGTTGGCCGACCGCCAGGCGCTACTCGACGCGATGACTGGAGCCGGCGTGCAAGTGATCGAGGCCGGCACACCCGGTGCGCGAAAGCCGTCTGGGAAGATGTTCTGGGATCAGACGAGCGGTCAGTGGACGTTCGTCGCCCACAACCTGCCGCACGCGGCGCCCAACCGAACGTATCAGCTCTGGCTGATCACACGTGCCCAACGGAAGATCAGCGCCGGGGTCTTTGCCACGAGCGCGTCCGGCGACGCGCTCGTGATCGCGCGCTACCCGCTGCCCCAGGATTCGCTCGCGGCGATCGCCGTGACCGATGAGCCGTCCGGCGGATCGCCCCAACCCACGACGGCGCCCGTGCTGGTCGGGACCGCACGGTAAGGGCTTTCCCCTCCAGCCGAACGGTCAGGTTCTGTCCGGCCGCGTCCGCGCCCTGTCCGCCTTACACTTGCAGCCGATACCCCGTCTTCCGCACCGTTAGGAGATGGCGCGGCGAGCCGGGATCGCGCTCCAGTTTGCGGCGCAGCTCGGCCATGTGCGTGTCCACCGTGCGGCTCACGATCTCCGCATCGTAGCCCCACACCTCGTGCAGCAGCTCCAGACGCGACGCCACCTGACCGTTGCGCTGAATGAGCGCCATGATGAGATCGAACTCCTTCGGTCTGAGCGGCACAGGCTCGCCGGAGCGCAGCACCTCGTGCGTGGCGGGCCGCACTTCCACTTCGCCGAACCGCACCGGCGGCGGCGGCACCTTTGGTGAAACGGGCATCGGCGACGCCGCGGTGCGGCGCAGGAGCGCCTCGACGCGCGCCAGAAGCTCCATCAGGCTGAACGGCTTGGTGACGTAGTCGTCCGCGCCCCAACGGAAACCGCGCACCTTGTCGGCCTCATCTCCACGCGCCGTGAGTACCAGCACGGGTCCGGCGAATCCGTCCTGCCGGAGCAACCGCAGCAGCCGATAGCCGTCGAGCTTCGGCAACATGAGATCGAGCATGATGAGATCGGGATGCACCGCGCGCGCTTGCGACAGCCCCTTCACGCCATCGCCGGCGATCGACACATCGTATCCTTCGAGCTCGAGGTTGGTCTTGAGACCGGACGCGAGATCGGCATTGTCTTCGACGATCAGGATGCGGTGCATGCGAACTCCCTGGCTCGTTGCAAGTCCCTGAATCGTGCTATCGTGCGGCAGCGAGATCATGCGTTCCTCCTTCAGACGGTGTGCTCCCCGCTCCACCCTCTCCGCCTCCGACGCGAGCACCGGGTAACTCCACAACGAACCGCGCTCCTCCAGACGGCGCCTCGTCCACGCGGCACGTGCCTCCGTGCAGCATCACCAGCTGCCGCACCACCGAGAGCCCGATGCCGCTCCCCGTGGACACGGAATACTCTCCGCTATGCAACCTTACGAACGGATCCCAGATCCGTTTGCTCTCCGATTCCGGCACCCCATCGCCCTCGTCGTCCACGCACACCACCGCGCGACCGCGCTCGAGCGTGAGACTAACGGCAACCGTCTGTCCATCGGGACCATACTTCACGGCGTTGTCCAGCAGGTTGAGCAGGATCTGGCGTATGGCCCCTTCATCCACGGGCGCAACGACGCGCTCGTCCAGCGCCAATCGGAGCGTCGACTGGCGCACTTTCGCCAGCGGCTCGAACGACTCGACGACCTCGCGAACCAACGGCGCGAGCGGCCTCGCTTGCGCCGATACGTGCGTCGCCCGACGCTCGGTGCGCGAGAAGAGCAGCACATTGTCGACCAGGTGACCCAGCCGTCGTGCCTCGCGCAGGATCACGCGCAGCGCGTCGCTGCGGCCGCGCTCGGTGGTCACCCGGCCGAATGACAGCGACTCGGCGAACAACACGATCTGCGCCAGCGGCGTCCGCAGCTCGTGCGACATACTCGACGTAAAATCCGCACGCAGGTGCGCAAGTTCCTCGGCGCGTCGCGACAGGTGGAACGCGACGACGACCAGCGCACCGGTGCAGAGCAAGAGCGCGACGAGGAGCGGCACGCGGTTCCGCGGAATGCCCCCGCGCAGCAGCATGTCCGCCGCCTGCTGGCGCACGGCAATCTGCACCGTGGGCCCCTCGGCGAACTTCCACAGCTGCTGCGTCGCACCGAACGCCGTGAGGCCGGTCGCCCGCGACCGATACATCACGTGTCCGCCCGCATCGCGCACCGTGATCGACAGCAGTGAATCGTTAGGCAGTCCGTGGGACAGTGACCGGGGCACCAGCGGCGTCGCTTGCGCGAGCTGCGGCAGCACGGTCTGCGCGTACGTGAGGAAGATGATCGAGAAACCGTACACCATGTCCGGCGCCCCGCGGATGCCGCGGATGTACGCCATCAAAAAGATCTCGGTGTCGTGGGACGAGCTGTCGACCATCACCCAGAGCGATCGGTCGTGCGGACCCGCTCCCTCGGACGTGGCCGTGACGGTATCGAAGTTCGCACGCAACGAATCCAGCAACCGGCCCCGCTCGACGTCGCTCGGCATCGTTTCGCCGCTCACGTCCATCTTGTGTGTCGAGTGATCGTAGCTGAACACGTAGCGCGGCGACGGGACGTACATCCAACCCCAGTCGCGCATCTCGCCGGCAGCCTTGCGCAACGTCGACAGGGGGTAGACGTGGTCGGCTTCCATCGTCGCGGAGCCCGCGCCCACCGACGAGAGAATGGCCATCGAGCCGCCGTAGAGCGCCTTGCCCGCCGCGTCGGTGAAATTCGCCGCAGCGAACTCCGCGTAGTCGCGCATGGCGTCTTCGGCCGCTGCGCGATGCGAGCTAGTCGAGAGCCACGCCACCCACGTGATCGCGCCGGCGACGACGAGCGTCAGCAGCAGAACCGCGACGAGCGGAGCCGCGGAGGCTGACGACGACGGGCGCGGACTCTTGGCCATGCTACCCTCGCGAAACGGAGCGCACGCGTTCGTGCACGAGACGGACGGCTATCCGACAATGCGCAACGCGTCGATCACCTGCGCGCGACCTGACGAACACCGGACCCTGTCCGGACTTCATTTGGACGCCGCCGCGCGCTACTTGGTTTACGTACGACGCTCGGCAAAATGCAGTTTCGCGGGGGCGTCAGGAGTTGGACAAGGCCATCGAGCGCAAGAGTTGCAACATTTCGACATCGTTCGGGTCCGGTGCGAGATTGTCTTCGGACTCGGTTTCCTCGCGGTGCGGCGTTTCGAGAATCAATGGGACGCCCGTCGATCGACGGTCGGCCAGGAGCCAGCGGAACGGCTCGATCCCGATCTTGCCCTTCCCCAACAGTGCGTGGCGATCTCGATTCGATCCGGGCGCCCCCTCGCTGTCGTTCAGGTGGAAGAACGACGGTGACTCTCCGCAAGACGACTCGAATGCGTCCAGCACAGCCCGTTGCGTATCGGCCGACGACGCAATGTCGTGGCCCGCCGCAAACAGGTGGCACGTGTCGAGTCCGTATCCCACGCGGCCTCGCAGGTGCGAGGGAATATCGGCAAGAATGGCTCCGACCTCGTGCGGCGTGCGACCCACGGTAAGGCCCGCTCCGGCAGTGTTCTCGACGAGGAGGCGCGTAGCTCCGGGCACCTTCTCGAGCGCGTCAGTCATCGCTCGCGCGACGCGCGCCGTGGCCGCATCGGGATCACCGCCCAACGCCGCGCCCGGGTGGAAGCACACCGCGCCGACGCCGAGTGCGGTGGACCGCTCGAGCTCTTTGGCGAGTCCCGCAGCCGATCGGCTCCATTTCTGCTCGTCAGCCGTCGCCGTGTTGAGAACGTAGGCGGCGTGGACCACAATATTGGCTGGGTCGATGCTGGTCGACGCGAGCGCGGTGCGAAACCGCTCGACGCGCTCGCCGCGAATGGAGGACTTATCGCCGTAATAGGTCGGAATCGCGGTGAAGAGCTGGAGCGCGTCCATGCCGCCGGCGGCGGCGCGGAGCACGGCCGTGTGGATGCCGCCCGAATCCGACGCGTGCGCGCCGAAGATCAGCCGCCGCGTCGCGGCGCCGGCGGTTCCGTTAGGCATTCAGGACCCCTCCGACGAGAGGTCGATCATGCGCGACCCGCCGCGCAGATACTCGACGCTGCGCGGATCCTGCAGTTGGCCTAACCGTTTGACGATCGAGGCGATGCGCGCGCTCTGCGCACTGATCGATTCGCCGAGCGCGCGGAGCTCGGCGCTGGCGGTCGCGATCTGCGCGATCGACTGCGCCTCGATCATGAGCGCGGTGAGCGGGTTGTTCACCTCGTGCTGCACCGCGATCGCTGTCTCGCCGATGCCGGCCAGCCACTGCGCGCGCGCGAGCTTGTCGACGGCATCGCGGCGCTCCGCGTCGAGCGCGATGCGGCGCTCGGCGATGGCCAGGCGCGCCATCAGCTGTGCGGGGTCGAGCGGCTTCGTCATGTAATCGTCGGCGCCGGCTTCGAGCGCCGCCTGCACATCTTCGGGCGTGTCGCGTCCCGTCACGACGAGCAGAAACGTGTTGCGCGTCGCATCGCCGGCCCGTGCGCGGCGGCAGACCTCGAGCCCATCGACCACCGGCATGTTCCAGTCGAGCACCGCCAGCGGCGGCGGGTCGCTCTCGATGGCGGTCCACGCGGCCTCGCCATCCGACGTCAGGACCACGTCGTGTCCGCGGCGCTCGAGGGCGCCGCGGAGGAACCGCTCCATCACGGGATCGTCATCGGCGAGCACCACGCGCATCAGTCCACCCTCTCCTCGATCATTTGCCGCTGCCTAACGGAGCCACGTCGACCACCGTGAATGCGGCACCGCGGCCGCCGGTCGCGTCGCCGGACGTCCACCCAACCGCGACGATGCCGCCGCCTAACGCGATGCGCGGATCGCTCGCCCGCTCCGTGCCCGGCGACACGGGCATCCGCGCCGCGAAGGCGTGACCGGCGGTGTACGACACCGCCACGCCCACGCGGGCATCGTCCGCGTTCGGGTACTCGTACGCCACGAGCACGGTGTCGCCGTGCGCGGCGACATCCGCATGCGCCGGGTCGTCGCCGTAGAACACGCCAACCGGGTCGTGCCATGTCGCGCCGTGATCTTGCGAGTGTTCGTACCACACGCCGGCGCCGTCGCGCGGACCGATGAAGTACGCAAGATGCACGTACCCGCTCGCCGAATCGGCGGCGATCCCCGGGTTAGGCCGAGCACATCCAAGCGGTGCCTGGTCGCGGTTGTCGGCCACCACGGGCGCGGTCCAGGACCCGCCGCCGTTGATCGAGCGCGACACCACCAGCTGCGCGCTGCTGTCCGCACGCGGCTGCCACCACGCGACGAACCAGTTGCCGCCGCCCGCGGACGCGAACACGATGGAGCTCGGACACGCACCCGGCGGCGTCACGAACGGCGCGGTCGCCGCGACGCCCAACGCGGGCTTCGCGTGTGCATCGACCGCCAGACGCCAGCCGGCGTTCGGTGCGTTGGGCGTGCGCATCGCCTCGCGCCACGTGAGCGGCGGTCGGTCGCACGACGCGCAGCACACCGTCACGGTTGCAAGGAAGGCAGCGCGACGGAGTGCGCCGGTTTGGATGCGGGTGGAGCTCGAGCTGAACGGCACGTCGGCAATCTAACCGCGGCAGCTACGCGCCGGCCGACGACGCTTCCGCGCGCGCGCTCGCACGCGCGCCGAACCAGTACAGCGGCCCGCTCAATGCGAGCACGCCCAGCGCGTACAGACTCAGCGTCGTGTCACCGAGCACCGCGCCGACCAGGAAGGCGGCCGAGCCCACCAGCGCCAACCCTGTCGTCCAGGGATACCCCCACGCGCGATACGGACGCGGTCGGTCGGGCTCGCGCCGCCGGAGCACGAACAGCGCCGAAAATGACACGACGTAATTCGCCACGAAGTAAAACGCGGCGATCGCCGTCACCGTCTTGAACACGCCCGTCGCAATGAACCCCAGTGACACGGCTGCGCTCGCCGCGAGTGAAACCGTGGGTGTCCCGCTCGCCGAGACGCGCGCCGCGGCGGCTGGGAACAAGCCGTCCTGGCTCATAGCCACCGGAACACGCGACGACATGAGCAGCAGCGCGTTCACACTGCTCACCAGCAGCAGTACCGTTAGGCAATTGACGACCGTGTATCCGCTCGCCCCGAACAACGCTCGGGCCGCGGACGACGCCACCAACGGCTGGTTCGCCATGCCCGACAGCGACAGCACATACGCAAACGCGAGATTGAGCACGACGTACACGGCAATGACCGACACCACGCCGCCGAGCATCGACCGCGGAATGTCCCGCCCCGGGTCATGCACTTCCTCGGAGAAGTAGATGACGCCGTTCCAGCCGTCGTAGGTGTAGATGATCGACTGCATCGAGAGCACGATGGCAGCGAACAGCGCGGCGCCGACGGGCGCGGGGCCCGGCGGCGGCGCGTTAGGCACCCCACGGCGCAACAGGAAGCACGCCGCGACGAGCGCGATCAGGACCAATCCCTTGATCAGGCTCGTGATCGTCTGCGACCGTCCACTGGTGCGCTGGCCTCGCCAGAGGATGCCCGTAAACACGACGACCGTCGCCATGGCGACCCACTTGGCCAGCGGCGCGAGCGCCGGTACCAACTCGCCCATCGAGGCGCCGATTACGATCGATACAGCACTGGTGCTCGCGCACGTCGACAACCAATCACTCCACCCGATCACGAACCCGGCATACGACCCGAATGCGTGACGGGCGAACACGTACTGGCCTCCCGATCGCGGCAGCATGGCGCCGAGCTCGGCGAGGTTGAGTGCGCCGAGCAATGCGTACAGCCCACCGGCCACCCACACACCGAAGAACAACGCCGACGTCGGCAATCGCCCCGCGATTTCGCCGGGCGTGGCCCAAATGCCGGCGCCGATCGTGTTCCCGATGATCACCGCGAGTCCGAACACCACGCCGAACACGCGAAGCAATCGTCCGCCGCTCTCGACCTTGGACGCAGTCATCTCTGGTGGTGTAGGATCGGGACGTGCGCGCCCGTGACCGAGCTGGACGCGCGAAGAGGAGCCGTATGATGCCACGCGAGGTTCGCTCGGGCCAGAGCGACGCAAACGTTGGCCGGGCCCGCTGCTGGGCGGTATCTTTACCGCCCGGCCGGACGCACGTGTCCGCCGTTGGCCCGACGGAGGAACCCATGTCCGCACCAGCAGCCCGCACACGCAAGCGCGCCGGCGCACAGCCGCGTGCAAAGACCGATACCGCCGCTCCTGTACCCGCGGTGCAGCGTCACGCGCCGATCACGGCCGCGTTCAATGGTGCACGCGCCATTCCAGTCCCGATCAACGAGCCGATCCGGTCGCATGCACCCGGCTCACCCGAGCGAAAAGAGCTCAAAGCGCGACTGCGCACCATGAGCGGCGAACGCATCGACATCCCGCTCGTCATCGGCGGCCGCGACGTCACGAGCGGCGACACCGCCGCCACGGTAATGCCGCACGACCACCGCCACGTGCTCGCCGACTACCATCTGGCCGACGCGAAGCATGTGACTAACGCAATCGACGCGGCGCGCACCGCGCACCGCGAGTGGTCGCGCTGGTCGCTCGACGATCGGGCCGCCGTCTTCCTCCGCGCCGCCGAGCTCCTCGCCACCACGTGGCGCGCGACGCTCAATGCCGCCACAATGCTCGGCCAATCCAAGACGGCGTTTCAGGCCGAGATCGACTCGGCGTGCGAGCTGATCGACTTCTGGCGATACAATCCGTGGTTCGCACAGGAGCTGTACGCCGAGCAGCCGCGCTCGGACCACGCGCAGTGGAACGCGCTCGAGTACCGCCCGCTCGAGGGCTTCGTGTACGCGGTGACGCCGTTCAACTTCACGTCGATCGGCGGCAATCTGCCGACCGCGCCCGCGCTCATGGGCAACACAGTGGTGTGGAAGCCCGCGAGCACCGCGATGCTCTCCGCGCACTACATCATGAAAGTGCTCGAGGCGGCGGGCCTTCCGCCCGGTGTCATCAACCTCGTGTCGGGCGACGCTGCTGCGATCTCGGCGCAGCTGATCGGCCATCGCGACTTTGCGGGCGTGCATTTCACCGGCAGCACCGGCGTGTTCAACGGGATCTGGAAACGGATCGGCGAAAACATCGCGTCGTACCGCTCGTATCCGCGGATCGTCGGCGAAACGGGCGGCAAGGATTTCATCGTCGCGCACGCATCGGCCGATCCGGCTGCGTTAGCAGTGGCCGTCACGCGCGGCGCGTTCGAGTACCAGGGCCAAAAGTGCTCGGCCGCGAGCCGGATTTACGTTCCGCAGTCGTTGTGGCCCGACGTGCGCGACCGCATCGCCGCCATGATCGAAGACATCGCCGTTGGCGATGTCGCCGATTTCCGCAACTTCATGGGTGCGGTGATCGACAAGAAGGCGTTCACGAAAATCGGCGAGTACGTGGGCGAAGCCAAGCGCAGCGCGCGCATCATCGCCGGCGGCGGGACTAACGGAGACGAGGGCTACTTCATCGAGCCGACGCTCGTCGAGACGCGA
>DATJET010000081.1:0-13094 GCA_035496295.1 Gemmatimonadaceae bacterium | reverse complement strand
CGGCGCGTTCGCCATCTCGGCCGCGACGTAGAAGCCCGCCGTGTCGAACCGGACGAGCTCCGCGTCGCGCGCGCCTCTGAACGAGCGCAGCAACTGGAGATAATGAATGGCCTCGAGCAGGTTGGTTTTGCCCTGGCCGTTCTCGCCCACGAGCGCAAAGCCCTCCGGCGGCGGGGCGATGTCGACGCGCGCGAGATTGCGGAAATCGCGAACGGCGAGGCTCGTGACCAGCGCGCGCGCCGGCGTCGCTGACGCGGTGGCCGCTATGTCGGCCGGGTGCGGGCGCGCGTCGGCCACCACCATGCCTAACGGCCGCTGAACCGCGCCGCGCGCTTCTCGAGGAACGCCTGCATGCCTTCGTGCATGTCGGCGGTGGCGGACAGCAGACCGAAGTACGACGCTTCGAGCTCCAGCCCCGCATCGAGCGGCAGATCGTCGCCGCGGTTCACGGCCTCGATGCAGAGCGCGACCGCGAGCGGGCCGAACGCGATGATCTGGCGCAGCATGCGCTCGGCTTCACCGAGCAGCTCGGCAGCCGGTACGACTTTGTTCACGAGGCCGATGCGATACGCCTCGGCGGCGTCGATCATCTCGCACGTGAGCAGCAGCTGCAGCGCGCGTCCTTTGCCCACCAGGCGGGCGAGGCGTTGGGTGCCGCCGTAGCCGGGCGTGATGCCCAACTTGAGCTCGGGCTGGCCGAACTTGGCTGTGTCCGCGGCGATGCGGATGTGGCAGGCCATGGCCAGCTCGCACCCGCCGCCTAACGCAAAGCCGTTGACCGCGGCGATGACCGGCTTGGGACAGGATTCGATGCGCGAGAACGACGCTTGCCCGGTCCGCGCGCGCGCCTGTCCGTCGATGGGACCTTGCCGCGACAACACGGCGATGTCCGCGCCGGCCACGAACGCCTTGGTGCCCGCGCCGGTGATGAGCACGCCCGCCACGTCGTCGCGGCGCTCCACGAGCGCCATCGCCTCATCCAACTCGGCGATGGTTTCATCGTTGAGCGCATTGAGCTTGTCGGGGCGATTGACGCGAATGGTCGCGACGCGATCGTGGACGTCGAAGGCGAGATTCTCGAAGGGCATGGTCGGCGGGCGCTGGGGTGAGAGATGGACGGCGTCGGCCGCACAGGGCGCGCGAGCCGAAATGTAATGCGCGTCCGTGCCGCCGCCCTAAGCAGTCCGTGTTCCGCCCCAGCCATACCGTGGGTACGTTTACGGCCGTGCAACCGATCCAGGCCGTGCGCTGGGCGCCGGACTGCAATGCCGTCCGCATCATCGATCAGACCGCGTTGCCGGAGCAGTTCGTCGAGCGCGACCTGCGCTCCCTCGACGACGTGTGCGCCGCCATCTCGTCGCTGGCCGTGCGCGGTGCGCCGGCCATCGGCATTGCCGGAGCCATGGGCCTCGTCGTGTCGCTCGACGCGTTCAGCGATCAGACGCTCGATGGACTGCGCGCGCGCGCCGCGGTCCATGCGCAGCGTATCATCAGCACGCGACCGACCGCGGCGAATCTCGCATGGGCCGTGAATGCGGTCCTGGCCGACGCCATGCGGCCGTTTGCGTCGGGCGCCGAGGCGCTGCGCGCGATGCGGGAGAAAGCGAACGCGCTACTCGCCGACGATGCGGCGATGTGCCGCCGGATCGGTGAGTTAGGCGAACCGTTGCTCGCCGATGGCGCACAAGTCCTCACGCACTGCAACGCCGGTGCGCTCGCCACCACCGGCATCGGCACGGCGCTCGCGCCGGTCTACGTGGCCGCGGAGCGCGGACGGCACGTATCGGTGCTGGCGTGCGAGACGCGTCCGCTGCTGCAAGGCGCCCGGCTAACGGCGTGGGAGCTGTCGCGCGCCGGCGTACCCGTTCGGGTGATCACCGATAGTGCGGCCGCGGCTGCCATGCGCGATGGTCGCGTGGACCTGGTGATCGTGGGCGCGGATCGCATCGCCGCCAACGGCGACGTCGCAAACAAGATCGGCACGTACGCGCTCGCGCTCGCGGCGCGGCATCACGGGATTCCGTTCTACGTGGCGGCTCCCACGTCCACGTTCGATGCGGCCATCGCTGGCGGCGCGGCGATCCCGATCGAGCATCGTGGCCGCGCGGAAGTGGCGTGCATCGCCGGACGCGCGATCGTGCCTAACGATGTACCCGTCGAGAATCCCGCCTTCGATGTGACGCCCGCCGACCTGGTCACCGCGATCGTGAGCGACCGCGGCATCCACCGTCCGCCCTACCGATTCGAAGCGTGAAGCACGTCCTCGCCATCGACCAGGGCACCACGGGCTCGACGTGTCTCGTCATCGACGCCGCCGGACGCATCGTTGGGCGCGGCTACCGCGAGATCCCGCAGCATTTCCCCCAACCAGGTTGGGTGGAGCACGATGCGCACGATCTGATCGCGTGCACGCTTGCTGCCGCGCATGACGCCATTGCGCAGGCGAACGTGATGCCCGACGTCATTGGCATCACCAACCAGCGCGAGACGGTGGTGATGTGGGATCGATCCACCGGCGAGCCGGTGGGCCGCGCGATCGTGTGGCAGGACCGTCGAACGGCTCAGCGCTGCGGCGAGCTGGCGCGCGAATCGGATGCGATCGCCGCGCGGACCGGCCTCGTCATCGATCCGTACTTTTCGGCCACCAAGCTCGAGTGGTTGTTGTCGCACGACACGATCGCCCAACGCGCCGGGCGCGGCGAGCTGCTGGCCGGCACCGTGGACTCGTGGCTCATCTGGAATCTCACCGGCGGCGCCGTCCACGCGACGGATCCGACGAACGCATCGCGCACGATGCTGTTCGACATCGGCGCGCTCGACTGGAGCGACGATCTCTGCCGGATGTTCGGTGTTCCGCGGCGCATGCTTCCCGAGGTCAGAGCATCGAGCGCGTCGTTCGGCACCACGCGCAGCGAGCATTTCGGCGCGGAGATTCCGATTCACGGCGTCGCCGGCGATCAGCAAGCCGCGCTCTATGGACAAGGCTGTTGGCGGCCCGGAGAAGGGAAGAACACATACGGCACGGGCGCCTTCCTGTTGCTCAACACCGGTCGCAAGCGCGCGCCGGCCGGGGGCGGTTTGCTGGCCACCGTGGCGTGCGACGAAACCGGCGCGGCCGCCTACGCGCTCGAGGGCGCCATCTTCATCGCGGGCGCGGCCGTACAGTGGCTGCGCGATGGGTTAGGCATCATCGAGCGCGCGGCGGAAACCGAACGCCTCGCGGCGTCGGTCGAGTCGACGGGCGGCGTGTACTTCGTGCCAGCGTTGGTCGGGCTCGGCGCGCCGTATTGGGAGCCCGGCGCGCGCGGGACCATCGTCGGTCTTACGCGCGGCACGACGCGTGCGCACCTGGTGCGTGCGGCGCTCGAGGCGATGGCCTATTCGACAGCCGATGTACTGGCGTTGATGCGCGCTCGGAGCGGCGCGTCGTTCGAGTGGCTGCGCGTGGACGGCGGTGCCACCGAGAACGCGTGGCTCATGCAGTTCCAGGCCGACGTGCTCGGCGTGCCGGTGGAGCGGCCCGACGTGATCGAGACCACTGCGTTAGGCGCAGCCGGATTGGCCGGCGTGTCCACCGGGGTGTGGCCGACCGCCGCGGCATTCCTGGCGACGCGCGAGTACCATCGCTTCCAGCCCCAATCGGGCGCCGGCGCCGCCCGCGACGGCGCTCGCGGTTGGGCCCGTGCCGTGCGCACCACACTTGCCTGGGCGCGGGACGCCGGCTGATGCGCGCCCTCGTCCTCGCGCTCTCCTTGTCGATCGGCGGCCACCAGGGCGGCGACAAATGGCTCGCCCCTGACAAGCTCAAGCACTTCTTCATGTCCGCGTTCGTCGAGAGCGCGAGCTACAGCGCGCTCCGCGCGGCCCGGGTGAGCCACCACGATGCGCTCGTGAGCGCTGCAGGAATAGCGGCGAGCGTCGGGCTCGGCAAGGAGCTCCACGACTCGTGGACCCAGGAGGGATTTTCGCTGCGGGACCTCACGTGGGACGCGGCAGGGACGGCCGCCGGAGCGGCGTTCCTATCGCACGCCCAATGAAATCGACCGGTGTCAGCTTGCTCCGCCCGCATTCGATATATTCATGGAGGCGCGCCCGACGGCCGACCGACGTTTGCCAGAGCCCGGAGTTGTCGACATGACCGATGCCGCGAGCAAGCCGACTGTTGCAGCACCGTCGCAGCCGACCGCCGAGCGTCGAACGAATGTCGCGCTGCGGTCGCTCGTCAACGAAATGCTGCAGCAGGTTCGCGATCTGAGCCGGCGTACCGCGGCCTGGAGCGCCGAGGAGCGGGCGCAAGCGGAGGCGGAGCTCGAGATCATCATGGCGCGCGTGCGGGACGAAGCCTCACGCTCGCGAGTCGCCCACTAGCACGCGGGCGTCGGGACACAGGAAGCGAAGCATATGTCGTTGAAACCACGTACGAAGTTTCTGTTAGGCGGTGCGTTAGTCCTCGGCGTCGCCGGCTATCTCATGGCGAGCGCGATCGCGCAGACCGGGACCTACTATCTGACGCCGACCGAGCTCGCCTCGAAGGTCGCACACGATCCGTCCTTTTACGGAACGGGCGTGAAGGTCGGCGCGCGAGTCGTCCCGGGTTCGGTGGTGCGCGCGCCCGGTGGACGCGACATGACGTTCCGCGTCACCGACGGCGGCCGGACGTATCCCGTCAGCTTTCACGGCCTCGCGCCCGACACGTTCACCGATAGCGTGGATGTGGTGATGGACGGACGCCTCGCGCAGGATGGCACCTTCCGCGCGACGACGGTCCTCGCCAAGTGCGCGTCGCGATACGAGAACGCGCCACAGAAGTACCGGTCGACGCCCGGGTATCGATCGGGCGCGGCTGCCGCGGCGCGCACGTGATCCTCATTGGCGAGTTGTCGCTCTGGGTCGCGCTTCTGATGGCGGCCTGGGGAACGACGGCGGGATTCGCGGGCGCCTACACACAACGGACGGAGCTCATTGCGAGCGCGCGACGCGCGCTGTTCGCGATGGGTGCGTTCGTGGTGCTCGCATCCATCGGATTGTGGACTGCGCTGCTCACGTCGGATTTCTCGTTCCGCTTCGTGGCATCGTACACCAGCGCGAACCTGCCGAGCGTCTACAAGTTCACGGCGTTCTGGGCTGGACAGGAAGGATCGCTCCTCTTCTGGGCGCTCATCCTCTCGATTTATGCGACCATTGCCGTTTACACGGGACGGAAGACCAATCGCGAGCTGATGCCGTGGGTGGTGCCCACGCTCTCGGCGATCGCGCTGTTTTTCATTCTCGTGTTGTGCTTCGGCGCCAATCCGTACGCGCGGCTCGACTGGATCCCGCCCGACGGTCGCGGGCTCAATCCGCAGCTCCAGAATCCCGGGATGGCGGCGCATCCGCCTAACCTGTACCTGGGCTACATCGCCACGGCGATCCCGTTTGCGTTCGCCGTCGCCGCGCTGATCACACGGCGGTTGGACGCCGAGTGGCTCAGCTCCGTTAGGCGGTGGGTGCTGCTGTCGTGGTTCTTCAACACCGTCGGCATCGTGCTCGGCATGTGGTGGGCCTACGTCGAGCTGGGATGGGGCGGCTACTGGGCGTGGGACCCCGTGGAGAATGCGTCGTTCCTGCCGTGGCTGATCAACACGGCCTTCCTGCACTCGATCATGGTGCAGGAAAAACGCGGGATGCTCCGCAAGTGGAACGTCACGTTAGTGGTCTCGGCGTTCCTGTTGTCGATCTTCGGCACGTTCATCACGCGGAGCGGCGTGATCTCGAGCGTGCACGCGTTCTCCCAGTCGGCCGTCGGCTACTGGTTCCTCGGCTTCCTGGTCATTGCGATTGCCGCGACCGCGTATCTCGTGTCGACGCGACTGTCCGATCTTCGCTCCCGGGCCGAGTTGGAGAGCATGGTGAGCCGCGAGGCGACATTCCTGTTCAACAACCTGTTGCTGTGCGGGATCGCGTTCTCTATTCTGTGGGGCACGCTGTTCCCGATCCTGAGCGAGGCGGTACGCGGCACGAAGATCACGGTTGGTCCGCCGTTCTTCAATCAAGTGAACATCCCCCTCGGGCTCGGCTTGCTCGCGCTCACGGGTATCGGTCCACTCATCGCGTGGCGCCGGGCTTCCGTTAGGAATCTGCGCCGGCAATTCACGGGACCCGTGGTCTGCGGCGTCCTTGTGGGCGTGGCACTGCTCGCGTTCGGGATGCGCGCCTACTACTCGGTGATGTCGTACGCGCTGGGCGGCTTCGTGCTCGCCACGATTCTGCAGGAGTTCCAGAAGGGCGCATCGGCGCGGCACCGGATGTACGGCGAGAGCTATCCGATGGCGTTGTTTCGGCTCGTCGCACGCAACCGCAGGCGCTACGGCGGCTACATCGTCCACATCGGCGTGGTGGTGCTCTTCGCCGCGTTTGCGGGCCTCGCGTTCAAGAAGGAGTTTGACGTGACATTGCGCGCCGGGCAAAAATTCTCGGCGGTGGACGGCTTCGGCGATCACTGGACGTTCGTGAGCCAGGGCGTGTCCGACTACGACGAGCTCAATCGCCACACGACCGCGGTACTGCTCGAGGCGCGCCGCAATGGCAAGTTTGTCGGCATGATCAAGAGCGAAAAGCGCCAGTACATCGACAGCCAGGGCAACCCCACATTCGAGCCGGCAACGGAGGTCGGCATTCTCGACAAGCCGCACGAAGACGTGTACACGGTGCTCGCGGGCGTGATCGGCGAGGACACGGCCGAGATGCGGATCACATTCAACCCGCTGGTGTGGTGGGTGTGGTACGGCGGGATGATCATGGCGTTAGGCGGACTCATCGTGATGTGGCCGCAAGCGGAGCGCCGCCGCGCCCAGGCGGGATACATGGCGCCGCTGGCGCCGGGGCTCGTCGACGCCGGCGCCGAGGCGGTGACGTGATGCCGACGCGGCGACGGTTTCTGGCCACGCTAGGCGCCGGCGTCGCAACGGCGTCGCTCGCGCGCATGCTGCCCGCCCAGCAGGCGATGCAGGGTATGAATACGGGCACGGCCAACGTCCCGATGGACGAAGCCCGCTACCGTCCCGTGCGGCTGCCGTCGCGCGGTACCGGGCCATCGATGAACCAGGCCCAACGCGACGCGCTCGAGCACAAGATCCATTGCCAATGCGGCTGCAACCTGGATGTATTCACGTGCCGCACTACGGATTTCAGCTGCCAGGTTTCGCCGCCCATGCACCACGATGTGATGGCGCTCGTGGAGGGCGGCTACTCGGGCCAGGAGATCATCGACGCGTTCGTGAACGTGTACGGCGAGCGCGTGCTCATGGAGCCGGAGAAGCGCGGCTTCAACCTCGCCGGCTGGTTCATGCCGTTCGTTGCGTTAGGCGGCGGTACCGCGCTCGTGATCGCGCTGCTGCGCCGCTGGCGGCACCCGGCGCCCGCGGTTGAACCGGAGTCGGTCGCCCAACTGCCCGTCAGCGCGACCACCGACGAGCTCAAGCGCCTCGACCAACTGGTGCGGCGCGACGACGAATGATGGCTCTCGTGCTCGGAACGGTGCTCGCGCTCGCGGCGCTGGCATTCGTGCTCGTCCCATTGTTCGCCGCGCCGCGCAGGCCGGATCTCGCGCCGCGGCCGCTCACGCCCGAGGCACCGGTGGATGCGATCGCCGCGCTGCGCGAGGTCGAGTTCGATCGCGAAACAGGGAAGCTCTCCGACTCCGACTACGCTACACTGAAAGCCGAGTACACGCGCGATGCCCTCGCCGCGCTGCGGGCGCAAGACGCTGCGCCGTCGGGTGTGAGCGACGCCGAAGTGGAGGCGATGATTCTGGCGTATCGGGCGCCGCGCCGGGCGTGTGTCAGGTGCGGCCCGCGTCCCGAAACAGACGCGCACTACTGTTCCACGTGTGGGCGCTTCCTGGCGGGCGCCTGCGCGCGATGCGGTGCGAGCGTCACCGAGCCCGGTGCGCGGTATTGTCCCGCCTGCGGGGCGACGCTCGCCGCCTAACGAGAGGCGGGCGGTCTACAGCTCCAACCGGTCGAGGCGTCGCACCGCGACGGTGAGCGGCACGAACGTCCCGGCCAGACAGACCGCGAGCGCCAGGGCGAAGCCGATCACCATGTCCGTCGGATCGGCCACTGTGCCGAACGCTTCCTGGCTCAGGTACGAGTACACGGGGCGCGCCTCGAGCAGCACCACGGCGCCGATCAACACCGCCGACGACAGCATGAACACGAGCCCGCCGAACGAGGTCGGGATCTGCGCCGCGCTCTCGGATTCGTAGCGTGGAAAGATCGCGCCTAACCCGAGCGCCATGCCGGCGACCGCGAACGTCAGGAACATGATCGAGAAGACCGAGACGGCGTAGATGAACGGACTCACCTGGAGCAGCGCGTCGGTGACGCCCACGATGAGCAGCGCGAGCCCCAAGAGCGGCAGCGTCCCGGTCCAGTATTTGGACCAGAGCAGCTCGCGCATGGGGAGCGGGCTGGACTTGAGCAGCCACAGCGTGCGTCCCTCGACGCTCACGGATGGGAAGATGAACCGCGCCGCGATCGACGCGAGCACGAATCCCGACAAGCCGAGGTTGAGGAAGGGCACGATGTTCACGAGCATGAAGCCGATGCCCTGACCGCGCAGCGGCAGGAACTTCACGTTGAAGACGTACACCACGACCAGCACCGCGAGCAGAATCAGCTGCGACCACTGGGTGGTGTCGCGGAAGAACACGCGCACCTCCTTGCAGACCAGCTCGCGGCGCAGGGTGCCTAACGGGGCCAGCGCCATGCGGCCCAGGCGCGGGAGCGCGCCGGAGCGTGCCCATTGCTGCGCGCTCTCCTGCGCTTTGGAGAATCCGCCGGCGTAGAGGGCGCGGTGCAGCATCGCGCCCAGCACCACGGCGGCCGCGGCGGTGCTCCAGAGCAGGTACAGCGGCAGCACGTCCAACCGGTCGGTGAGCGCGCTCATGATCGCGCGCTGCACCCAATCGCTCGGCAGGAACGGCGACGTCGGGGTGCGAAGCAGCGCGATGAAATCGACCAGCGAGCGCAGGCCTTCGGGCCGCGCCAGCTGCTCCGGACGGAGCAGCCGGAACAGCACCACCAGCGCGCCCACCGCGAGGAGCGTGACCACGCTCAGCAGGTCGCGGGTGCGCCGCGCGGGGAAAATGTTGACGAGCAGCAGTGTGAGCGCGGCGCCCACGGCCGCCGGAATGATCAGGTAGGGCAGCATGGTGCCTAACGCAAGCAGGACGAAGCTCACGCCGCCCTCGTACACGTAGCCGTACGCGGCCAGGATCGGCACCGCCATCAACACCACCATCCAGCTCGAGTGTACGAGCGTCTCGATCAGCTTGGCGCCGTACAGCGTGAGCCAATCCACCGGCGCCGACGCGAGCATGTCCAGATCGCGCGCCAGAAAATAGCTCGACAGCGCCGTGATGATGTTCGACAACAGCAGGATGGCGAAGAAGCTGAGGAACACCAGGCCTAACAACTTGCCCGCCAGCAGCGCGCCGATCTCGGGTGTGTTCTTGAAGTAGCGGAGCAGCCGCACGAGCACCAGCATGACGCCGGCCCAGAATGCCGCGCCGATGACCACCACCAGCACCCAGCGCCCCGCGGCACCGCGCTGCGACTCGGTGGCGCGCGACCGATTGCGCACCGTGCGCAGCTTCGGCGACAACACGTGCGCGAGCGTCGGCGCCGGCATCGGCGCGTCGGCCACCGTCTCAGGCATCCAACACCTCGACCAACTCGCGCGCCGCGCGCTCGCCCGTGAGCTGCAGAAAATAGTTCTCGAGCCCGTGCTGGCCCAACGCAGCGGCGCTCGTCATCAGCTCGTCCACGGTGCCCGACGCACGGATGCGCCCACCCTGGATGATCGCGATCCGGTCGCACACGTCCTCGGCGATCTCGAGCGTGTGCGTCGACATGAGGATGGTATGTCCGCGTCGCGTATACTCGCGGAACAGGTCCTTGAGGATGCGGGCCGCTTTGGGATCCAGCCCAACCATCGGTTCGTCTACCACGATCACCTCGGGCCGGTGCAAGAACGCGCTGGCGATGATGAGCTTCTGCCGCATGCCGTGGCTGTAGCTCTCGACCAGCTCGTGCTTCCACTCGCTGAGATCGAAGAGCGCGAGCAGCTCGTCCATGCGTCGCTCGACGGTCGCGCCCTCCTGGCTGTACAATCCGGCCACGAACCGCAAGAACTCGGCGCCGCTCAGCTTCTCGTAGATGAATGGCCGGTCCGGGATGTAGCCGAGCTTGGCCTTGGCGGCGGCGGGATTGGCGTTGACATCGATGCCGCCGATGCGCACGGTGCCGCTGCTCGGACGCAAGATGCCGGCGATCATCCGCAGCGTGGTCGTCTTGCCCGCTCCGTTAGGCCCGAGGAAGCCGAACAGCTCGCCGGCCGGGACGTCGAGGTCGAGTACATCCACGGCGGTGAACGAGCCGTATCGCTTCGTGAGCCCCTGCAGCTGGATCATGGAGTCGAAGAGGAAGGAGTGGGTGCCGCGCGTGCTCGCGCCGTCGCGCGCGACCAATTGCTGTAGGCCAGCTCGTACGCGGTCCGCCGCATCTGCATGCCCGCGATCGGATCCGCCAACACCATGCGGCCGCCCTCGTCGATCCAGCCCGTCAGGCGGCCGCCGTTCTGCTCCTCGATGCGCCACGCGCGCACCGTATCCTGGTGCGCCACGATCCACTGCCGGGCGGCCGGGTCGAACGTCGCGCTGTCCGGCTGCACGAACAGCGACTCGGCCGTCACCGCGATGGTCGTCATGGACGACGAGTCGGTGGCGGGATCGAAGACGTCGTACGTGAAGCGCTGTCCGACTTTCGGCCGCTCGCCTAACGCGATGATCATCGGCACCATGGTCGGCAGAAAGAGCGGCGCCGAGAGCGTGACGCGCCGCTTCACCGGCCGTGCACCCTTGGCGGCGATGGTGAGCGACAACAGCGTGTCGTTCACCACCGTGCCGCACGTCTTGTACGGCCCGGCGTCCGCGCCGAGCTCGTAGCAGAACCCGGTGAGGCGCAGCGCCCGCGTGAGCGATACCTGCAACCGCGCCGAGAAGCGCGCCCCGTTGCTCACGTCGGCCACAATGAAATCCGAAATGCGAACGCGGGTCTGCGTCGTGTCGATCGTGGACGACGCGAACCCGATCTGGCTCGTGCCGTTAGAGACTTCGTAGTAGTCGGCACCCGGCGACACGAAGAGCGCCGCCCGCGCCAACCGCGCGGCTTCGCCGCCGGCGAACTGACGTCGCGCGAGCGTGGCCAGGCCGCCGGCCCAGAGCGCCAGGATCGCGCCGGCCGCGACCACGCGCGTCCGCATCAGTGCGCGGCCCTCGCCAGCGCCGCGGAAAATACGTCGTGCTCGACGGGCGACTCGACGATGATGGTGATGCGGGACGGAAACCGTGCACGCGCGGCGTGCGGCGCGATGACCGCCGCCATCAGGTCTGCACTCTCCTCGAGGCCGAGGTTGCCGGCGCCTAACCCAAACGGCGCGCAGGCCAGATGCTCGATCTGCCAGTCGCCCGCGCGCTGCAGCGCGCTGAGGAGCGCGCGTCGCACGCCGCCTTCGCTGACCGGTTCGGTGGCGCTCGAGATCACCGCGCTCACGAGCAGCTCGACCGAGAGATCGCCCGCGCCTGTCACGACAGCCGAGCCGACCGGCAGCGCATCGTGCGACGTGAGTTGCTGCCGGAGACGCGCGCCGCCTGCGGTTTCGAGCCGCCGAAGCAGAGGAGTCGTGGCGCGCAGCTCGTCGGTGACCGGCCAGGCGATGGCGTCGGCGGTCGCGAACGCGAGGTCCTCGACGCGGACGTCGACCGTGTGCTCGGCCGCGGCCGTCTGGTCGCCTGGGGTTATCACGCGGGTGACGTTTCCTGGCCAATCCACGCCAGATAACGGTCGAGGCCGGTAGTGACTGGCAGCGCCAGCAGCTCGGGAAGCTTGTATGGATGGAGCTCGGCGAACGCTTGTTCGAGTGCAGGGAGGCGGTCCGCTCGCGTCTTGAGGACCACGACGACCTCGCGTTCGTCGGCCACTTTGCCTTCCCATCGATAGAGCGAGCGGGCGCCGGGCAGCAGGGTGCCGCAGGCGACAAGGCGGCGATCGAGAAGCGCGCGGACGAGAGTCACGGCGTCTTCATCGCTCGAGACGGTGGTCAGGACGACCAGGGCGTCCGGATGCGGCATCTGGTTTCACGGAGGAGGCGGTACGACGGCAGGATGGTTCGACGCCCAAGGGAATCTATATGACCTATCGGTTCCCGTCTGCACTGCGCTCCGGAACCGGTTGGTGGACGTACGCTTAAGGACGACCGAGCGCGCGATCGGCAAGCAGTACTGGTCTGTGCCGCCGGCGGAAATCCGAGGCTGCTCGCAGTGGCGCGGGGTGCGTCGACCGGTCTGCCGGCGCCGCTTGACGAGACGGCCGGCGACCCGCATCTTCACCTAGACAACTATGCCTAGCAGGTTAGGTGACCAGATGCCGAGTTCCAAGAGCGATGTCCTGCAGGGTACGATCGATCTCCTCGTGCTGCGCACGCTCGACGTCCGCGGCGCGCTCCACGGCTACGCCATCACGCAGCACATCCAGCGCGGTTCGGCCGAGTTGCTCCGCGTCGAAGAAGGGTCACTCTATCCAGCGCTGCACCGCATGGAGCAGGCGGGGTGGATCCGCGGCCGCTGGGGCACCACCGAGAAGAACCGCCAGGCGCGCTTCTACGCCATCACCGCCGCCGGCCGCCGCCAGCTCGAGCAGGAGCAGGAGAGCTGGCTCCGCCTAACGGACGGGGTCAACCGCGTCCTCCGCTTCGCCTAACGCTACCGACGGCGCCGCGCGTCGCGCGCGGCTGGAGCGCCCATGTCCTGGTTTCACCGGCTCGCCAACACGTTCAGGCCGCGCTCGCTCTCGCGAGACCTCGACCGCGAGATGGCGTTTCACCTCGCCGAGCGCGCCGACGACCTCGCCGCGCACGGCATGAGCGACGATGATGCCTCGCTCGAGGCGCGCCGCCGGTTCGGCAATACCACCGCGGTCACCGAGCGCACGCGCGACCGCGACGTCGTGCTGTGGCTCGAGTCGCTGCTCGCCGACACCCGCTACGCGGCGCGT
>DATJET010000080.1:0-17827 GCA_035496295.1 Gemmatimonadaceae bacterium | reverse complement strand
CGTCACGCCCTACGAGCTGATTCTCGAACCGCTCGAGCAGGACGCCTTCCCCGAGATTCGCGCCGAAGCGGAGCAGCGCGGACGCGACGCGCTTCGACACGACGACTTTCTATTGTTGGGACTCGTCGGCGCAACGCTCTCCTCCATGATCGCCGATGACGCACCGCCTGAAGCCGTCGATCAATACGGTGAGCTCCTGTGGCAAGGCTACCGGTTCTGGGCCGCGGGGCGACGGTTCTATACGTTCGGCGACGGCATCACATCGACGCTCATTGCGCCGCGGTACGACATGGCGGCATGGCACTTGGCGGCGCCTCCGTCATGCTATCTGCAATTCCCAAATCAGCGATTCTGGACGCGCGTCGCGCTAGATGCGCCGTTCGAACCCGTCGACGGATGCTTCGTGACGGCCGACGAGACGGTTGTCGATGACCGGACTCTCGTCGATCTGCGCATCCTGCTCGTGCTCGGCGTGCGCCCCGAGCGACCCGGCGTGTCGCTCGTGATCGCACACGTCGAGGTCGCGTCGAGGGATGCGGAGGAGCGCGCAGCCGCGCCATGGCGAGCGGGCGAGGACGCCTTTTCGACGTCACTGCCGGGCGGGGAGAAGCGCGGCCTGCGCACGTTGTCCACGCAAGGCGAGCTCGAGGCACTCGTACTCCGCTCGCTGCATACGCTCGACACTCGGGGCAAGCTCCTTGTCGCGCACCAGGCGTTGCAGTCGGCGCCGGCCGGTACGTCACGGCTGGCGTACGTCGAGGTGCGCGATGCCGGTGGTTCCGGATGAGGCGACGCCGTATTTTGCGCCCATGCCTCCACGCGCACGCGCACGCACCACCAAGACTTCATCCCGACGCCGCGTCACCAAGCCCCGCGCGCGCTCGAAGGCTAACGCGACGCCGCAGCATGCGGCGGAGATCTATCGCCGTCTCCACCTCGCGTACCCCGATGCGCACTGTGCGCTCAACCACCGCAATGCGTACGAGCTCATCGTCGCCACCATCCTCAGCGCGCAGTGCACGGATGTGCGCGTGAACATGGTGACGCCCGCGCTCTTCGCGAAGTATCCGAACGCCCAAGCACTCGCCAACGCCGATCGCGAGACGCTCGAGGAGATGATCAAGAGCACCGGGTTCTTCCGCAGCAAGACGAAGAGCTTGCTCGGCATGGCGCAGGCGTTGGTGGAGCGGTACAGAGGCCAGGTGCCGCGCACCATGGATGAGTTGACCGCGCTCCCTGGCGTTGGGCGGAAGACCGCGAACGTCGTGCTCGGCAATGCGTTCGACGTGAATGACGGCATCGTCGTCGACACCCACGTTGCGCGCCTCTCCAAACGACTCGGCCTAACGAAGGAGACGGACCCGGTGAAGATCGAGCGCGCGCTCATGCCTCTGTTCCCGCGCGAACACTGGACGATGCTGTCGCATCTGCTCATCGAGCACGGGCGCCGCGTGTGCGAGGCCCGTCGACCCAAGTGCGAGCAGTGCGTGCTCAACGACATCTGCCCCTCGTCACTCGTATGACCGACACGCAACGACGGTGGCTCGTCAAATCGGAGCCGACCTCATTCTCGTGGCAGGACCTGTGGAAAGCACCGCGCCGCACCACGTCATGGGACGGCGTGCGCAACTTCCAAGCGCGCAACTTCCTTCGCGAGATGCAGGTGGGCGATCCGGTGTTCTTCTATCACTCGAGCGCGGATCCCACGGCCATCATGGGCATTTGCGAAGTGGTGCACGCCGGCTACCCCGACGACACCGCGTTCGATTCGAAGTCGGACCACTTCGACCCGAAGAGCGATCGCGCCGACCCGACGTGGTACATGGTGGATCTGCGCGCAGTTCGGCCGCTCGAGCATCCGCCGACGCTGGCGCGCCTGCGCGAGGAGCGCGGATTGTCGAAGATGGTGCTGCTCAAAAAGGGCAGCCGCTTGTCGGTACAGCCGGTCACCGAGCAGGAGTGGAAGATCATCGAGCGGATCGGCGCGACCGGCTGAGGCAGGGTGCGTCGCGCCGCGGCCGTCGCTATGGTTCATCGGTTCCAATATCGTCGCCGTCGCACTGTGAGGTGCGAGCGCGCACGGCTTCAGTCTTCAGGCATCGGTTTGCTATGTCGAAAACCGCAACGATCGAAACGAACCGGGGCACCATCGTGGCCGAGCTTTTCGACAAGGAAGCGCCTGGAACGGTGGCGAACTTCGAGAAGTTGGCGAACAGCAAGTTCTACGACGGCGTGAAATTCCATCGGGTGGTACCCGACTTCGTGGTGCAGGGCGGCGATCCGTTCTCGCGCGATTTGCCGGCGGGCGACCGTCGCATCGGCACCGGCGGGCCCGGCTGGAAGATCAAGTGCGAGACGAAAGGCAATCCGCACACGCACGCGGTGGGCGCGCTGTCGATGGCGCACGCCGGGAAGGACACGGGCGGCAGCCAGTTCTTCATGGTGCTGAGCGAGCAGAATACCAAGCACCTGAACGGCGTGCACACGGTGTTCGGGCAGATCACGCGCGGGCTGGACGTGATGCGGCAGATCCAGCCCAACGACACGATGACGTCGGTGCGCGTGGAGTAGTCGTTAGGCGCGTGCAGCGCGAGGCCGCGCGCGGGCGCCGGATCACAGTCACTTTCTGGAGAGATCGAGCAATGGCTCCCCCGCTTCCTGGAGACAAGAAAGCCGGTTTCACCGGTCTCGTCGTCGGTGTGATCGTGCTGTTCTGCATCATGTTCACGATCGTGCAGCTGACCAACCGGCATTACGCGGGGCGGACGGAACCGGCCGCGACGGCGACGCACTAGCCGTCGCTCGGGGGTCCTGACGCGACACGAGGGAGCGCGACGCCGGGTGCGTCGCGCTCCCTCGTGTCGCGTTAGGCAGGTCCGTCAGGCGGTCAGTGCGCCGGGTGCGGGCGCGAGGTCGCGCGTCGCGACCTCGAGGTCGAACCCGTCCTTCCGGACGCGCTGGTCGTAGTAGAGCACCGTGAGCACGATCAGCAAGAGGGGCGAAACGAGGATTTGCGCCACAGGATTCACGACCTGCCGCGCCAGGGGCGACACCGGCAGGAACGCCACCACTACCTCCAGTCCGATGAAGACCGCCCAGAGAATCAACCATGACAGCAGCATCGTGCCGAAGATGCGCCACTTGAACCCCCGCGACAGGTCGCGCGAGCGATGGAAGGCATTCGTGGTATCCGTGCCCTCAAGCAACAACACGGGCGCGACGGCGAAGTAGCGGAGGTAGACGTAGATCGCGCCGATCAAGATCGCGAACGCGCCGAAGAACATGGCGATGCCTAACAAAATAGCGGCACCCATGAGCGCCCAAGCTCGGGACCAGGTTGTCGCTATTGCGCGACCCGGATCGACCGTGCCCTTGAGGTAGGCATCGGACGCCGCCACGATCACGGCGCCCTTGAAAACGTAGGACCAAAGTAACGTCAAGGAGATCAGAAGCCCCGTCATGGAGCCAAGACCGATCTGCGGGCCGGTAGGCTTGACGCCCGCAACAAGGCTCATGAATCCACTGAGCCACAACACAACCAGATACGGAATAATCGCGATCGCCGCGAGCATGACGAAGGTGGGATAGTGGCGGCGAAAGAGCTGAATCGAGACGTCCACGATCTCGAACGCAGTGCGTTGGCGAAGCTGAGGAGCTACCGCTGTGGTCATGGGGTCCACGCCGAACGAGGAATGTCTAACGGGGGGGAATATGATGTAAGACGAGAGGCTCGAGTGGCAAGCCACACGCTGCCCACGACGCCCCACCGCCCCGGATATCGAGACCGATTGACAAAACGAATAGAGAGAAGCATATTACTGACCGTTCAGTTATCTAATTCCCGCCAGTTGCCGCGATTTCTCCCGCTCAACTCGCTGTGAGCCGACTCATCCGGAAACTATCTGACTGACGGGTCGGTTACTTGAGAAAGACCAATGACCAATGATAGCCGCTCCCCCTGATGAACCCCGCTGGCGCCGACTGCCTGAAGCTAGGCCCCGTCAGATTCTGGACGCCGCCGTAGATGTGTTCGGCGAGTCAGGGCTCGCTGCTGCGCGACTCGAAGACATCGCCAAGCGGGCTGGTGTGTCCAAGGGCACGATCTATCTCTACTTCCCCAACAAAGAGACGCTCTTCTGCGAGATGATTCGCCAACTCGTTGGCGATACGATCATCCAGGCGCAAGAACGCGCGATCGCCACCAGCGCGTCGGCGATGGACCAACTGGCCGACTACGCGCATTCGGTGTGGCGGCATATTCGCACGCCGATGTTCGAGAAGCTGCACCGGCTGTCCATCGGGGAGCTGCGCAACTTCCCCGCCCTGCTCGAGTTCTTCCAGCGCGAAGTTCCGGGTCGGAACGTCCATGCGATCGCGGGCATTCTCCGTCACGGGATTGCCACGGGTGAGTTTCGCGAGATGGACGAGATGGAGAGCGCCCGGATGTTTCAGGCGTTGATCTTCAGTCACGGGATTTGGTGTGCGCAGCGGGAACGGAATGCCCTCGTCGCGCATCTGACCGACGAGGAGGTGCTGGCGCAGCTCCTCGATTTTTTCTTGGGCGCGGTACGAAAGGACGCCGGTTCGCGTCCGGCCTCGCCCGCTTCTTCCGCAGCGAACGAGGCATGAGCGTGCACGATTACGGGCGCCGGCTGGCCGGGGCCGTGCTGGCGGTGTCGATTATCGCCGTCTCCGGATGGGTGCCCACAGCGGCAGCCCAGAACATGGAGCGGGACACGGTGCTATCGCGCCCGCTGTCGTTAGGCGACGCGGCCCGTCTCGCGGCCCGCCAGAGCGCCGCCGCCGTGGAAGCACGCTTCCAGGCCGCGCAGTCTGCCGCGCAGGTGACGCAGGCGCGCAGCGACCTCTTGCCGAACGTGTCGGCGTACGCGTTGGAGCATGGCGTCACGATCAACACGGCGACGTTCGGGTTCGCCTTGCCGGGGCTGGATCCCGGGGGCGAGCTACTCGGTCCCGTGAAGACCATCGACGTGCGCGGCAAGCTGTCGCAGCCGATCTTCGATTGGGCCGCGCTGAGCCGGGTGCGCAGTGCCAAATCGACGTCCGTGGCAAGCAACGCCACCGCCTCCGATGTCGCCGAGCAGGCCGCGGTCACCGCATCGCTCGCGTACTTGCGGGCGCAGCGTGCGGACGCACAGCTCGAGGCGCGCGAAGCGGACTCGGTGCTCGCCGATTCGCTCCTCGGCATCGCGAACGATCAACTCGCGGCCGGTGTGGGCGTGGCGCTCGATGTGACCCGCGCGCAGGCCCAAGTGGCCTCGGTGCGCGCGCAGCTCATCGCCGCCCGCAACGAGCGCGATCGCGCCCGACTCGACCTCCTCCGCTCGCTCGGCCTGCCGCTGGATGCCCGCGTGGATCTCGCCGATACGCTCTCGCGCCTCGCCCTGTCGGACACGATGCCTAACGAACAGGCGGCCATCACGATGGCGCTCAAGAACCGTCCGGATCTCCGCGCGGCCGACGAGCAGCTGCTCGCCGCGCGCCAGACCTCCGGCGCGATCCGCGCCGAGCGTTTGCCGTCGCTCAGCGCGTTCGGTGACGAGGGATGGCTCGGCACCAACAGCGGCAACAAGCTGAACACGTATCAGTGGGGCGTACAGGTGACGGTGCCCGTGTTCGATGGCCTCCGTCGTGAAGGACGCATTCAGGAATCGGAAGCGCGCGTGAGCGAGATCGATGTGCGCCGCCGCGACCTCAGGCAGCAGGCCGCCATCGAAGTGCGCGGCGCCCTGCTCGATCTCGGCTCGGCGCGCGAAGCCGTGGATGCGGCGCGTGAACAGTTGCGATTGACGGAACAGGAAGTGTCACAGGCGCGCGATCGTTTCCGTGCCGGCGTGTCGGGCAACGCGGACGTCATCACGGCGTCGCTCACCCTGAACACCTCGCGGACGCAATTGGTGGACGCGCTTGCGTCGTATCAATCGGCGCGCGTGGGCTTGGCCCGCGCCGTGGGATCGGTGACCGCGCTGCCGTGAGGCGGCCTAACGTACAGCACACGCACCTCGACGACCGGACGATCAGTACCTCTGACGATGGATAGCACACATGGCGACGATGGTAGATGAAGTGACCCAGGAACATTCCGACGCGACGCCGGCGAAACCGAAGCAGCCGCCGGCCGCGCCGTCGAAGAAGAAATACGTGGTGCCGATTGTCGCGATCGTCGCGCTCGTGGCGCTGGGGTGGGGCGTGAAATCGTACCTCTACTCGCGCGTGCACGAGAGCACCGACGACGCGCAGGTCGACGGCCACATCATTCCCGTGCTGGCGAAAGTGGGCGGCTACGTGAGCTCGGTGCGTGTGCAGGACAACGACTCGGTGCACGCCGGCGACACGCTGGCGACGATCGACGACAACGAGTACAAGGTGAAGGTGGCGCAGGCCGAGGCGGACCTCACGGCGGCGCGCTTCACGGTGGGCTCGGAGCGTGCGCCGGGACAGGCGCGCGCAGCAGTGACGTCGGCGACGAGTCAGTACGCGGCGCAGGGCGCGCAGATCGCTGCGGCACGCGCGCAGGCGGACCAGGCGCAGTCCGACCTCGCGCGGATGAAGGCACTCGCGGCGAAGCAGATCGTCTCCAGCCAGCAGTTGGACGCGGCAGAGGCCGCCGCGGAGGCGGCGAACGCGAACCTCGAAGCGGTGCAGCGCCAGGCCGCCGCGGGTAACGCGGGTGTGACGAGCGCGGAGGCCGGTGTGCGCGTGGCACAAGCGCGCACCCAGGCCGCGCAGGCCGAGTTGGATGACGCGCGTCTGCAGTTGAGCTACACCGTGATCACGGCGCCAGTGAGCGGCACCGTGTCCAAGAAGCTCATCGAGTTAGGCCAGTTGTTGCAGCCGGGGCAGACGCTGTTGTCGGTGGTCGCCGACACCGGGGCGTACATCACGGCCAATTTCAAGGAGACGCAGCTGCCGAACATGCGCGTTGGCCAGCCGGTGGAGATCGACGTGGACGCGTATCCGGACTGCACCGCCGAAGGCAAGGTTCAGAGTCTGAGCGCGGCCACCGGTGCGCGGTTTGCGCTGCTCCCACCCGACAACGCGACCGGCAACTTCACCAAGGTGGTGCAGCGCGTGCCGGTCCGGGTCGAGGTGACGAAGGGATGCGGCGCGGCGCGTCCGCTGCGGCCGGGGTTGTCGGTGGTGGCGCACGTGAAGACGGGCTGATGCGATGCGCCTAACGGAGCGACCTGCACCCACCCCGGACCGATAGCGCATCCATGGCCGCTACACTTCGACCGTTCGCCGGAGGCGCGAGCGGCGACCTCATCGCCGCATGGCCACCGGCTATCGCCGACGCCGATCCGTACCGCAATCGATATCTGATCGCCATCGCCGTGACGCTCGCGTCGGTGCTCGAGCTCATCGACACGTCGATCGTGAACGTCGCCCTGCCCGACATGATGGGCAACCTCGGCGCGACGTTGGACGAAATCGCGTGGGTCTCGACGGGCTACATCATCGCCAACGTCATTGTTATCCCGATGTCGGGATGGCTCTCGGCGTACTTCGGGCGCCGGAAGTATCTCGCCGGCTCGATCATGTTGTTCGTCGTCGCGTCGTTCCTGTGCGGCGCCGCGCACAGTCTCGTCGAACTCGTCGCCTTTCGCATCGTGCAGGGCGTGGGCGGCGGCGCGTTGTTGTCGACCGCGCAGGCGACGCTCTTCGAGGCGTTCCCGCCCGAAGACGTGGGCATTGGACAGGCCATCTTCGGCGTAGGCGTGATGGTCGGTCCGACCATCGGCCCAACGTTAGGCGGGTGGATCGTCGACAACTATCAGTGGCCGTGGATCTTCTACATCAACGTGCCGTTGGGAATCCTCGCCGCGATCCTCGTGCTCACCTACGTGCGCAACGCGTCGCACCAGGAACGCTCGCGCACCGTCGACGTGGCCGGGATCGCGTTGCTCGCGGTGTGCATTGGCTCGCTGCAATGGATGCTGGAGCGCGGTGAGCGGAACGACTGGTTCGATTCGCGCTTCATCGTCACGCTGCTCGCCGTGTCGATCGTGTCTGGCGTGTTGCTTGTCTGGCGCGAGCTCACGGCGAAGGAGCCGGTGATCGACTTCCGCGTGCTCAAGAGCCGGCAGCTCACGGCCGGCGTCCTCATCGCGGCGATGCTCGGCCTGGCGCTCTACGGCTCGGTGTTCGTGCTGCCGATTTTCCTGCAGCAGCTGCACGGCATGACCGCATGGCAAACCGGCAAGATCATCCTGCCGGGCGCGCTCGCGTCGGCCGTGACCATGGGCTTCGTCGGGCGAAACGCCGGGCGGCTGGACGCGCGCATCACCGTCACCATAGGCTCGCTGCTCTTCCTGCTCTCGATGTGGATGCTGTCGCGTCTGACGCTGGACGCCGGCGCCGGCGACATGTTCTGGCCGCTCATCTGGCGCGGCACGGGGCTCGGCTTGATTTTCGTGCCACTGACTAACGCAACGATGGCGGACCTCGAGACCGCGCGGCTGGCGCAGGGCACCGGCATGTTCAACCTCACGCGCCAACTCGGCGGCTCGTTAGGCATCGCCGTGATGGCGACGCTGCTCGGCCGGTTCGCGGCGCAGCATCGTGCCGCGCTGGTGGCGCATCTGGCGTCCGGCGACGCAGGGTCGGTTGCCCGGCTCGCCGCGCTCACGCAGGGGATGGTGGCAAAGGGCGCATCGCTGATCGTCGCCAAGCAGCAGGCGCTGGCGCTGCTCGATGCGCAGGTGATGGCGCAAGCAAACGTGCTCGCCTTCTCGCGCATCTACCTGCTGAGCGGTCTCCTGCTGTGCACCGCACTCCCGCTTCTGTTCCTGTTCAAGACCGGAAAAGGCCGAGGTTCGGCGGGTCCGGCGCACTGATCGGGGAAGCCGGCGCGCGGCAGTTGGTCGGGCGACCTGTCGCTCCTAAGTTTGGGTGGAGGTTTCCCCGCATGTCATCACTCCACCAAGCCGCGCTCATGACCGATCTGCCGTCGCGTGCCGACGCGCTCGCGCTGATGCAGGAGTTCACGCTCAGCGAATCCTTACGCAAGCACATGCTCGCCGTAGAGGCCGCGATGCGCGCGTACGCGTCGCATTACGGTGAGGATCCCGAGCGATGGGGCCTTGCCGGCCTCATGCACGATTTCGACTACGAACGCTTTCCGAACGACGCGCACGACCCGAACGCTGAGCACCCGGCTGAAGGCGCGCGCGTGCTGCGGTCGCGCGGCTATCCCGACGATGTGGTCGTGGCCATTCTCGGACACGCGCCGTACACCGGTGTCGCGCGTACCACGCGCATGGCGCGTGCGTTGTTCGCCGTGGACGAGTTGACGGGCCTCATTACGGCAACCGCACTCGTGAAGCCGTCGCGCAGCGTGCACGACGTCGAAGCGCGGTCGGTGCGTAAGAAGATGAAGGACAAGGCGTTCGCGCGGGGCGTTAGTCGCGAGGATGTCGTGCGCGGCGCGGAGGAATTGGAGGTCGAGCTCGATACGCACATCCAGTTCGTGATCGACGCGATGCGCGCAAATGCGGACGTCATTGGGTTAGCTGGCGTCCCGGGGGGCTAAATGGCGCGCTTCAACGGTTCCCGTGCGGAGCGCGTTACTCACATGGACGTCTGCCGGGACGAGCATGTACGCAGCACTGTCTCTTCATACCGCCCAGCACGTGCCTGAGCCGTCGACGGAATGGTCGGCTCGCACGCGCGAGCGGGACCTGATTGTTGCGGCACAACACGGTGATCGCGGTGCGTTCGCGGAGCTGGTGACGTTGCATCAGCGGCGCGCGTACGCGGTGGCGCGCGCCATCACGGCCACACATGAAGATGCGGAGGACGCGGTGCAGGAAGGGTTCCTGCACGCGTATCGCGCGCTCGATCGGTTTCGACCTGAGCAGGCGTTCGGCGCATGGCTCCATCGCATCGTGGCTAACGCAGCGCTCGATATCGGGCGCCGCCGCCGCGTGCGCGATGCGGACACGTTGTCCGACTCCGTGGCGCTGCCGTTTCGTGATCCGGCGGAGCAGGACGAACTTCGCCGACGCCTCTCGGCGGGCCTCGAGGAGCTGTCGCAACGCCAACGGTCGGTGATCGTCCTGCACGACGTCGAAGGATTTACGCACGGCGAAATCGGCAACATGCTGGGGATACCGGAAGGCACGGCCCGTTCGGACCTCCATCATGCGCGGGCTGCGCTTCGTCGAACGCTGGGAGACCTCTGGAGTCAACGATGAGCATCGAACCTCGCATCGGGCCCCACGGACGGGATGATGATCTGACGCGCGCGCTGCGGACTCTCTACGCCGCGCCGTCGGACGACACATACTGGGCCTCCCTCGCCGGCCGCATCATGGCGCGCATCGGTGGCGAGGCCGCAGTCGAACAATGGTGGCAGCCGTTAGCACGATTCGCCCGGATCGGTCTCGTGGCGGCGGCTGTGGCGCTCGTGGCAGCGCGCATCGCGCTGTCGCGCGATGCCGCGCGCCAGACGGCCATCGCATACGACGGGGTCATCGAAACCCCGCCGAGTGCGCCGTTGCAATTGGCGACCGACGCGCCGCCGGGCTCGGCCCGCGATGCGACGCTGCGGTACGTCATCTCACCCTGACTGGAGCCGTCCATGCAGCGCGCGAAAGCGCTCGCCCTTTCCGCCCTGATCGCGGTGTTGGTCGTCGGCGGCGCGGTGGGTTTTACGCTGGACCATCTGATCCACAAGTGTAGTACGACAACAAGTACCACAGGCTGTCGGTACGTCGACGTGCTTGCGGATCGCTTGTCGCTCTCCTCGGCACAGCGCGCTGCGGTCGACAGCATTCTCGACAAGCGGCACCGTGACATCGACAGCGCCCTGGTACCCGTGCGACCGAAGCTCGACTCGATTCGTCTCGCGGCGCGCGGCGAAATCTTCAAGCTGCTCGATTCGACGCAGCACGTGAAGTTCCAGCAAATGATCGACGAATCGCAGAAGAACCAGGAGAATCGCCGTTGACGAAACTGTTCGCGCTCGTGTTTGCACTGCCGGCGGCGCTGGCGGCGCAACAACCTACTACACCCACGACACCGCGCGCCGACACCACGTTGCCGGCGTACGATACGACGTTGCTCGGCCCCGTCGATACGACGGCGCGTCCCATTCATTTGGATGAAGCGCTGCGTCTCGCGCAGAACGCCTCGCCGCTCGCCATTGCCGCGCGTGGCCAGCTCGAGACGAGTGAGGCCCAGGTGCGCGCGGCGTATGCAGCGTTCATTCCGAGCCTTTCGCTCAGCGCCGGGGCGTCGCGCCAGGGCGGCGAGCGTTTCGATCCGCAGGGCAGGCTGGTTCCGTTCACCGGCAACAGCTGGCAGCAGTCGCACGGATTGTCGCTGAACCTCGACCTGTTCGACGGCGGCTCGCGCATCTACAACGTCCACACGTTCAAGGCGGACGTGAACGCGGCCAACGCGAATGCAGTGCTGCAGCAGTTCGGCATCGCGTTGTCGGTCAAGCAGCAGTTCTATGCGGTGCTCGCGGCGCGCGAGGCGGAATCGGCGGCCGAGTCGCAGCTGCAGGAATCCAACGAGAATCTCAAGCAGGCGCTGGCGAAGGTGCACGCGCGCGAGGCGACCAAGTCGGACTCGCTGCGCGCGGTCATCCAGGTGGCTAACGCACAGTTAGCCATCGTCACGGCGCGCTACGATCTCAACAACGCGAACGCGGCGCTGACGCGGCTCGTCGGCACGAGCTTCACCGTTACCGCGAGCCCGGAGGACACGACCGGATCCTCGTTCGCTCAAGTCGACAGCGCCGCGTTGCGCGCGCTCGCTGACCAAGGGCCGGCGGTGAAGCAGGCACAGGCATCGGACGTCGCATCGGCTGCCGGCGCGAAGGCGGCGCGCGCGCCGTACCTGCCGACGCTGAGCGCGAGTTTCAATCTCAACGGCAACGGCAGCACGAACAGCCTGGCGCTCGTCGCCGATCAGTACGCATACCAGAATACGTTCCGGCTGTCACTCAGCTATCCGCTGTTCGACCAGCTGCAGCGCGAGCAGCGCATTGCGGTCGCTGACGTGGCGCAGCGGAACGCCGACGCGCAACTGCGCGACTCGAAACTCGCCGCGCAACAGAACTTCGTGCAGTTCTTCGGCGCGCTGCGCACGAACCAGCAGCAGGTCGAGATCGACGAGACATCGGTCGCGGCAGCCGAGGAGGATCTGCGCGTCCAACGGCAGCGCTACGACTACGGCGCGTCGACACAATTGGATGTGTTGACGTCCGAAGCCGCGCTGATCCAGGCGCGCGCGGCCCTCATTCAGGCTCGGTACAATTATCGCGTTGCCAAGGCGCAACTCGAAGCGCTCGTGGGCCGAGATCTGTAGACCCCTGTGAGCGTGACGATGAGGAGACGATTTGTGAGACCCTACATCCCGCTTGCCGCCGCGCTGATCGTGGTGGCGGGCTGCTCCAAGAAAAGCGCCAATCCCGCGAGCGCGATCCAGACCGCGACCATCGCGAAGCAGGATCTCGTCGTCGACGTCGAGGCGACCGGCGTCATTCAGCCGATCAACGCCGTGCAGGTGCGCTCCAAGGCATCGGGTCAGATCATGAAGATGCCGGTGGAGCTCGGCTCGCGCGTGAAGCCCGGCGACCTGTTGGTGCAGGTGGACCCGCGGCAGGTGACAAACAACTACAATCAGGCGAAGGCGGCGTTGCAGGCGGCAGAGGCGAACCTGACTGTCACCAAGACGCAGCTGGACCGCGCCAATTCGCTGGCGAGCGCAGGCGTGCTCACGGCACCCGACCTGGAGACCGCGCAGCTCAACTACGCCAACGCGCAGTCGTCCGTTGCCGCGGCCAAGACGAACCTCGACAACGCGCAGATCGCGCTCGAGGACGCGCGCATTGCCGCGCCGATCGCCGGCGTGGTGATCGAAAAGGACGTCTCGTTAGGCCAGGTCATCAGCTCCGCGACGAACAACGCCGGCGGCGGTACGCTGCTGCTGCAGATGGCCGACCTCGGGCAGGTGATGGACAGCACGCTGGTGAGCGAGAGCGACATCGGCAACGTGAAGCCGGGCCAGAAGGCTACGGTGAAGGTGGACGCATATCCCAACCGCGCGTTCACGGGCACGGTGGAGAAGATCGCGCCGCAAGCGACGGTGCAGCAGAGCGTGACCATGTTTCCGGTGCTCATTCGCCTGGACAACAAGGATGGCGCACTCATGCCGGGCATGAACAGCGACGTGTCGGTGCTGGTGCAGCAGCGGACCAACGTCCTCACCGTGCCTAACGACGCGCTGCGCACCCCGCGCGAGGGCGCGCAGGTGGCGGAAGCGCTGGGCCTCGACCCGACGAAAGTGACGAACGAGGTGAAGACCCAGCTGGCCAGCCTGCATCCCGGCGCGGGTCGCGCCGCGCCTAACGCGACCGGCGATACGGCGGCCGCGGCCGGCATGATCGACCCGGCGGACTCGTCCTCCGCCGCGCGGGCCGCGCGCGGTGCACGCGCCGGCGGCGCGAACGGCCGGCAATTCGCCGGCCGCGGCGGGGCCGGCGGCACCGCCGGCACCAGCGGCGGTGGTCCCGGCGCGCAGGCGGGCGGGACGTCGACCGGATCGGAGTTCGGCGCCGGATCGACCCGGCACACCGGTCTCGTGTTCCTGGCGCAGAACGGCACGTTCGTCCCGCGCGTCGTTTCGTTAGGCGTCGCCAACTACGATGTGACCGAAGTGACGAGCGGCCTCGCCGAAGGCGACCAGGTCGCCCTCGTCACCACGGCCATGCTCCTGCAAGCGCAGAATGCGCGGCAGCAGCGCATCAAGAGCTTCACGGCCCTCCCGGGTATGAGCTCGCAGCAGAGCACACCGCGCGGCGGCGGCGGCCGCGGCGGCGGGAGACCGTAGTCATGTTGATCGGCGAGATCCTCCGCGTTGCTCTGGGGGCGCTCCGCGCCAACAAACTCCGCTCCCTGTTGACGATGCTCGGCATCGTCATCGGCGTGGCGGCCGTGATCGCGATGGTGGCCTTGGGCCGCGGTGCGCAACTCGCCGTCAACCAACGGATCTCGGCGTTAGGCACGACGATGCTGACGGTCGTGCCGGGCCAGGTGTTCCAGGGGGGCGTCGCCTCGTCCACCGACCGCGCGCGCCTGCAGGTGAGCGACGCCGATGCGCTCGAAACCAAGGGGCCGACAGGGGCTAACGCGTTCGCGGGAGTGGAACCCGAGATGACGCGGCAGCTGCAGGTGCAGTGGCGCAACACGAACACATCCACGAACGTCATCGGGACCACGCCCAACTACATGGACGTGCGCAAGTACACGATCGCCACCGGCCGGATGTTCGAGCACAGCGACGACGATGGCCGCAAGCGCGTCGCCGTCTTGGGCGCCACCACGGCCGACAACTTGGATCCCGGTAACGGCAACTCCCTCGTTGGGCAGAACATTCGCGTCAGCGGCATCGAATTCGAGGTCATCGGCGTGCTCGCCCCCAAGGGCGGAGCGAGCGGCTTCAACGACCCCGACGACCAGGTGGTCATTCCGCTCAACACCGCACGATTCCGCGTGATGGACACGCAGTATCTCCGATCCATCAACGTGCTGGCGGCGAGCGAATCGCAGATCACCGAGACGATGGCGGATATCCAACGGATCCTCCGACGCGAGCACCGTCTGCCCGCGGGACGGCCCGACGATTTCGAGATTCGGAATCAGTCGGACTTCCTGAATGCGTTCCAGGACACGACGCAAGTGTTCGGCTTGCTGCTCGCCGGTATCGCCACCGTGTCGCTGCTCGTCGGCGGCATCGGCATCATGAACATCATGCTCGTTTCGGTCACGGAGCGGACGCGCGAGGTGGGCATCCGTAAGGCGCTCGGCGCGACGCGGCTCAACATCCTCTTGCAGTTCCTGATCGAAGCCGTCGTCCTCTGCTTGTTGGGCGGGTTGATCGGCGTGGTGCTCGGAGCGGGCGGCGCGTCGGTGCTGCATCGCGTGATGCACTGGAACACGGACGTGTCGAGCGGATCGGTGATGCTGGCATTCGTGTTCTCGGGAATGGTCGGTGTCGTGTTCGGCGTGTGGCCGGCGCGTCGCGCGGCCACCCTGGATCCGATCGTCGCGCTGCGATACGAGTAAGCGCGGCACGACCCGAAATCCCGCGGTCGATCGCCCGCGCCGGCTCACACGGCGCGGGCCATTGTCGTTCGGGCGCTCGCAATTCGTTGAAGCTCGAACAGGTCGCCGCCGCGTCACTTGCGTGGGGCGCCGTGCGGCGCGCATCCTGAGAGTATCGGCCGCCGCGACGTACGAGCCGGCCGCTCCGCTACTCCACCACCGTACCGTGTCGAATCCGATTTCCATCGAACCACCCGCGCGCGCCAGCGTGCACGCGAGCTTTGTCGTAAACGGTGAGACCCGCGAGGCCGCGATCGCACCGCACAAGACATTGCTCGAGGTGCTGCGCGAGGATCTGGCACTCACCGGCACGAAGCACGGCTGCGAGTTGGGCGAATGCGGCATGTGCGCCGTGCTGCTCGATGGCGAACCAGTGCTCTCGTGTCTCGTGCTGGCGATCGCGTCCATGGACCGCGCGATCACCACCGTGGAGGGCTTGGCCGCGGGTCCGACGCTCAATCCGCTGCAGCGCGCGTTCGCGGAGCTCGGCGCGGCGCAGTGCGGTTACTGCACGCCCGCGATGCTGCTCACTGCACAGGCGCTGTTGGACCGGACGCCGCATCCGACGCGCGACGACATGCGCGAGGCGTTGAGCGGCACGCTCTGCCGGTGCACCGGCTATCTCAAGATTTTCGAGGCGATCGAGCTGGCGGCGAGCCGGGGGGCGGACCGCGATGCCTAACGAACGCCCGTCCGTCGTGGAGGCGCGCCCGGCGGCGGCGTATCGCGTGATCGGCACGCCGCGGCAGAAAGTGGATGCCGTTGCCAAGGTGACCGGCACCCTGCGCTTCGCCGATGACCTGGTACTGCCGCGCATGCTGCACTGCGCGCTGTTGCGCTCGTCGCTCCCGCACGCGCGTATCATCCGCATCGACACGTCGCGCGCGGCCGCGCTGCCCGGCGTTGCGGCGGTGCTCACCGGCGAGGCGCTGCCGATCTCATTCGGCATCCTGCCGATCACACAGGATGAGCACGCGCTGTGCATCGATCGCGTGCGCTTCGTGGGCGACCCGGTGGCCGCGGTCGCGGCGGTCGATGAGGACACAGCGCGCGCCGCGTGCGATCTGATCGACATCGAGTACGAGGCGCTGCCATCGATCGGATCGATCGACGATGCGCTCACGACACCGGAGCCGCAGATCCACGACTACGCCGACGAGGGCAACGTGCACAAGCGCGTGGCGCTCGATTTCGGCGGCGTGGATGAGGCCATGCGCTCTGCCGACGTGGTGCGCGAGGACGTGTTCTTCTACGAGGGCAACACCCACCTGCCCATGGAGCAGCACGCGGCGCTGGCCGAGTGGTCGGCGGACGGGCGCCTCACGTTGTGGTCGAGCACGCAGACGCCGCACTACGTGCACCGCGCCGTGAGCAAGGTCCTCGAGATGGATCCGGCGCACGTGCGCGTCATCGCGACGCCTAACGGTGGCGGATTCGGCGGCAAGTCCGACCCGTTCAACCACGAGATCGTGGTGGCGGCCCTCGCGCGGCGCACGGGCCGCCCGGTCAAGATCTGCCTGACCCGCGAGGAGGTGTTCTACTGCCACCGCGGGCGCCATCCCACGCTCATGCGCATCAAGACCGGCGTGACGCGCGACGGGCGCATCGTCGCGATGGACTTTTCGTCGATTCTCGACGGAGGCGCGTACGGGTCGTACGGCGTGGCCAGCATGTACTACACGGGCGCGCTGCAGACGGTCACGTACGAGGTGCCCGCCTATCGGTTCCGCGGCGCGCGCGTGTTCACGAACAAACCGCCGTGCGGACCCAAGCGCGGTCACGGCACGCCGCAGCCTCGCTTCGCGCTCGAGTGCCACCTGGATAAACTCGCCGAACAGTTAGGCGAAGATCCGGCGGCGTGGCGGCTCCGGATGCTCCAGCCGCCGAACAGCGTCACCGCGAACTGGCTCCGGATCGGATCGATGGGACTCGGGCCGTGCATCGAGACGGTGGTGCGCGCGAGCGGATGGGCCGAAAAGTTTCGCCGGTTGCCGTTCGGCCGCGGTGTCGGCATCGCGTGCTCATCGTACATCTCGGGCGCCGGGCTCCCGATCTACTGGAACAGCATGCCGCACTCGTCGGTACAGCTCAAGCTGGACCGCTCGGGCGGCGTGGCCGCGTTCTGCGGCAGCACCGACATCGGCCAGGGCTCCGACTCGGTGCTCGCGTACTGCGTGGCCGAGGTGTTAGGCATCGAGCCGTTGGACATCCGCGTCGTGACCGGCGACACCGACCTCACGCCCGTCGACCTCGGCTCGTATTCGTCGCGCGTAACGATGATGACGGGCCACGCCGCCATCCAGGCAGCCGAGCGCGCGCGCGACACACTGGCGGCGGCCGTGGGCGAACGGTTAGGCATCCCGACCGACCGGCTCGTGTTTGCCGACCGCCGCGTGTTCGACACCCAGGACCCCGGGCGCGGCGTCTCGTTCGCCGAAGCCGTGCAGCTCGCAGAGACACGACAGGGCGCGATCGGCACGACGGGCTCGTACACGCCGCCGCGGTCGCCGGGGCGCTACAAGGGCGCCGGCGTGGGACCGTCGCCGGCATACTCGTACTCGTGCGCCGTGGCCGAGGTGGAAGTGGAGCCCGACACGGGCATCGTCCGCGTGCCGAAGGTCTGGATCGCGCACGACATCGGGCAAGCCATCAATCCGCTGCTCGCGATCGGACAGGTCGAGGGCTCCGTG
>DATJET010000079.1:0-2170 GCA_035496295.1 Gemmatimonadaceae bacterium | reverse complement strand
GAGATGGTCGGGACCGGGATGCTCGGGATATTTATACGGGCCAGGTGAACATTGACGCGGGGCAGGCGGAGCGTATCGCTCTCCGGCGTTTTTTGCTGCTCTGGCTTCGGCGCCGGAGCGGCGGGCGCGGGTGTCGCGCTCGCCGAGGGGAGCGACTCGGCACCCGTTGCGGCCACCATGGCCGCCATGCCGGTTGCGGTAGATGCGATCGTCGTCGCCGGCGGCGGCACGACAGGAGCGACGGCTACGGTGGTGCGCCGCGCAGCGGACATCTTCGTGGAGACGGCGGCGCTGCCGCCGCCGGCGCGCGGGCGAAACATCAGTAGCCCCGCGATCACGATCGCGACCGCGGCCACTCCAGCGGATAAATACAGTACCGTTCGTTTCTTGCGTGCCGGCTCGGGCGAATCGGCCTGGATCGGTGCGATTGTTGATTGCCAGTCGCCAAGCGCAGCATCGTCAGTGGCGACATCATTGTGCGCGGCATCCGCGAGAACGGCATCGCGCTGCGAGACGCCCGATTCGCGACCGGAGACGCTCCCGGACGGACGAGCGCTCTCGTGTGGGGAGATGACAATCTGGGAAGCAGACGGCGTCTGTATCGAAGATGCCATCAATGAGGCGGCCGCCACCACAGCGGTGACCGTCGGCGTCTTCGAATTGATCCGTGACGGCGCAGTGGTCGATGGCGTATTGGCAGGGGAGTCCGGCACCCGCTTGAACCAGGCCGGAGTAGCTACCGCGCGCCTGGCGGCCTTCGCGGCATCAGCCACCGCCGTGTCGGCTGCGACGGCGACCTGCAGTTCCAGCTCGGTCACGCGCGACCGCGCGACCTGCACGGTTGCATGGCCGGGACCCAACGCCACCTCGCGCGTTGCCAGACCGCGCCGAAGCAGCGCCAACGCTTCGGCGAAGTTGCCGCGTGCAGCGCACGTTTCCGAGAGGTGCTCCAGCGTGACGACGGTCACCATGTGATTCGGCTCGAGCACCTTCTCTCGAATGCGCAATGCATCTCTGAACAGTGCTTCCGCCGAGGCGTCATCGCCGAGTTTGCGTTTAACGACGGCGAGGGCCGCGAGCACCGTGGCGACATCGGCGTTCTCCTCGCTCTTGCCCCGTGCGATCGCGAGCAAGCGTTCGAGGACGTCCTCGGCGCGCGCGTGTTGCGACCGATGAATGTGTAGCCGGCCCAACTCGTTTAGTAGCGGGGTGAGTGCGACGTGTTCCCTGCCGAAGAACCCTTCGCTGATGGCGAGCGCTTCGGTGAGGAGCGTCTCCGCTTCGGCTTCCCCTGCCCGGCCGAACTTCCGCGAGAGCTTCCCGAGGTGGAAGAGGGCGGAGGCGAGCTCTCGGCGGAGACCGGGATCGTTGCGCGCCACGACTATTGCCGCGTGAAGGGATTCGGCGGCGGCGGGCTCGTCCCCCGCGGTCAATGCGGCGCGCGCTGCATCGAACCGTTGGGTGAACAGCGCTTTCATGTCAGCCATATGCCATACCGTGCCGTAGTGCGTCGTCCCCAACGCATCAAGATCGGGCGGTGCGAAGACATCGTCCGCACCAATCGACTGGTCAGCGCGACGGCGCGTTGCCATGTAATGCGATGCCTCGGCGAGGACAACGCCCCGCAATGATCGCTCTGTTTGGACGACTAAAGGACGGTCCGCGAAACGGGCAGGCCTTCCCCGGCTCGCCCTGCTCGGTGCGGGTCGCCTCGAGGTCATTGCGCCCGTCTCGACGCTGAGGCAACGTTGCCCGCGTCCGGGTCAAGTGCGCCCGACAGCTGCTCTTACACCCTATGTCGATCGCCCACGCCACCGGTCAAAGCCCGTGGTGCGCGAATTGTCGCGCGTTACCCCGCTCGACGATTCTTGGAATCGTGTGCGTCAGCGCGCTGGTCGGCGCTGCCGACTCGACCCTCTTTGCACAGGGAATAACCACCGCACGCATTCAAGGCGTTGTACGCGCGCCAGACGGAGGTGATGCTGACGGTGTGCGCGTCACCGTTGTCAACGCCTCGACCGCGTTCACCGTCCGCACTGAAGTGCGCCACGGGCGGTTCGTTGCTGACGGGCTCGAAGTGGGCGGCCCTTACATCGTTACGCTACTGGGGCTGGGCTTCTATCCGAAGCGATACGACGGGATTGTGCTTTCTCTCGGTGAGTCGCGCGAG
>DATJET010000078.1:0-18960 GCA_035496295.1 Gemmatimonadaceae bacterium | reverse complement strand
GTGAGCTTGACGCCGTGCTGTTTCTCGATGCGTTCCTTGAGTCGCTCGCGCACGCCCATCACGGCGGACATGTCGACTTCGTTGAACGTCGTGAGGTGCGCGGTTGCATGCTGCGCCTGCACGAGATTCTCGGCGATGCGCTTGCGACGCGTGGTCATGCGCTCGCGCGTCTCGCGCCCTTGCACAGCGGGTGCGGGCGTTGGGCGAGGCGCCGGAGTTGGAGACGGCGCGGCCGGCGGCGCTGGCGCGGTTGGCGCGGCGCTCCGTTGGGCGGTCGCGCCATCGCCATGCGCTTCGATCACATCGCTCTTGGTAACCATGCCGCCGCGGCCGCTGCCGGGGACGGACGCGAGGTCGATACCGGAATCGTCGGCGACGCGACGCGCGGCGGGTGACGCGCGGGTCGGACTTGGTGCCAATGGCGGCGCGGGCGCCTGTGTTGCCGTCGGCGCGGACGTCGATGCGCCGGCCGCTGCCACCGCGGCGGTCGCGCGCGGCGCCGCCGCCGTAGCGGTCTCGTCGATTTGGCCGAGCTCGTCGTCCACCTTCACGACGTCGCCTTCCTGGTGCAGGCGCTTCACGAGCGTGCCGGCTTTGATGGCCGGTACCTCGACGGTGATTTTGTCGGTTTCCAGCTCGACGATCGTATCGCCTTGCGCAACCGTGTCGCCCTCGCGCTTCACCCAGCGCGCGACCGTCGCTTCGACGATCGACTCACCCAGCGGCGGCACTTTGATCGAAATCATCGCGTTGACACGTGTGGTAGAACGGTGTTGGCGTGTGCGTTGCTCCGCGCACGAGCGCTCGGTAGCATTCAACCTCCAAATATAACCCAACGACATCATCGTGCGAGCACTCACCATCTCGGCGCATGGAGGATTCGACCGTCTCGAGCTGCACGACATTCCTATTCCGGAATTGCGTGCGAGCACGGACGTTCGCGTGCGTGTGCAGACGGCCGCGCTCAATCGGCTCGATCTGTTCGTGCTGGAGGGTCTGCCCGGCATCACGATCACGCCGGATTGGGTGGTGGGATCGGACGGGGCCGGCATTGTGGACGCGGTTGGGCCGGACGTACAGGATGTCGTCGTCGGCGACCGCGTGCTGATTCAACCCGGCATCAGCGATCGGACGTGCGAGTACTGTCGTGCCGGTGAGCAATCGTTGTGCGTCGCGTACAAGATTCTGGGCGAGCATCTGCCGGGGACGTGCGCCGAATACGTGGTAGTGCCCGCGCCCAACGTGCGGCGCATCGCGTCGACGGTGCGCTGGGATGTGGCCGCTGCGCTGCCGCTCGCGATGCTCACGGCGTGGCGGATGATTGTGACGCGTGCGGCAGTGCGCGAGGGCGATCTGGTACTGATCTGGGGGATCGGCGGGGGCGTGGCGCTCGCGGCGCAGCAGATTGCGAAGCTGCACGTGGCGCGCGTGTGGGTGACGTCGGGCAGCGACGCGAAACTCGAGCGCGCGCTCGGGTTAGGCGCGGACGCGACGTTCAACCATCGCACGCAGGACGTGGCGCGCGAGGTGCGCGCGCGGACGAGCAAGCGCGGCGCCGACGTGGTGGTGGACACGGTGGGGCAGGCAACCTGGGGGCAGTCGCTGCTGGCGTTAGGCAAGCGAGGCCGCCTCGTCACCTGCGGCGCGACGAGCGGGCCGATGGTCGAAACCGATGTGCGCCGGCTGTTCTGGAACCAGTGGTCGATCCTCGGTTCGACCATGGGCAATGACCGAGAGCTCGACGCCATGCTGCGCGCGTTCGAGCGCGGCCACCTGTCGCCGGTGGTCGATTCGGTGTTTCCGGTGACCGACGGCCGCGCGGCGTACGAGCGGCTCGCGTCGCCGAAGCACTTCGGCAAGATCGTGCTGCGCGTGGGCGAGGCTGACTGACATGCGCGTTCCACTCGAAACCCGTTACGCGGATTACGATTCGAAAGGACATGCCAACAACGCGGTGTACCTCACGTACTTCGAGATGGCGCGCCATCGGGTGTGGGTGGACTGCATGCACGGCGATGCGGACTTTCCGTTCATCGTCGCCGAGGCGACCGTGCGCTACGTGAGCGAGGCGATGATCGGACAACCGCTCGACATCGAGATCGTGACGAGCGAGGTGCGCACCAAGGCCTGGGTGTGGTCGTATGTGATTCGAGCAAGGGATGGCGATCGCGTGGTTGCGGAGGGTCGCACGGTACAGGTGATGTATGACTATGCGGCGCGCCGCACGATGCCGATTCCGGATGCGATGCGCGCGCTCCTGGCCACAATATGACGCGCGTCGAAGAGCTCATCGTCGTGCCGGCCACGCCGGCGCAGTCCATGCGCGCGCTCCTAACGGTGGCGCGCGCGCACGACTGGATGGCGCCTGATGTGCATCTCGTGCCGCGCACCTCGACGCCAGTGTTGGGCGCGGGCGACCACTTTGCGCTCGAGCTCTTCGGCGGGATGCGGTTCGAGTACGTGATCGAAGCGACGAGCGACCGCGAGGTGGCGCTCTCATACGACGGCCCGTGGAGTGGAGAGGAGCGGTGGAGCTTCGTGGCCGATGGCGCGGAAACATTGGTGCGTCGCTCGTACGAAGTGCACAGCGGTTCGCCGCTCGCGGCATTTGCCTGGGGCACCGTTGGGCGAGCCGTGGTCGCGATGCACCTGCGCTTCGAGCTATCGCGGTTCCGTTCGGCCATAGAGCGGGATCCTGGACCTCGGGGCGAGATCGAGCCAACCTCAGGTCCGCTGCATTCTGCGCCGCGTGATCCATCCGCGGGCGCTGGCGGCGCGACTCAACCGCCGTTTCCGGTGGACGATGGCTGATCGTGCGCAGTACGACGCCACGGAACAGGCCGGCATCCGCGATGCATTCGTGCGCGGCGAGATGGCGATGTGTCCGCGGTGTCACGTGCCGATGACCAAGCGGCCGATCGGTGGTGGGTCGTTCGGCCTGGGCTATGCGCGGCGCCGTGAGTGGCTTATCTGCCCGCGGTGCCGGCGGAGCGCGATCTTCGACGTGCGCCGCGGGACTCGGAACTAACGGCGAGTCTCCCTGGCTGTGCGCTTCCGATGCGGTAAGTTGGTGACATGGACACAGGGGCGCCGGTCGCGTTTCTCGGGTTGGGCGCCATGGGGAAGCCCATGGCGAGCCGGCTCGTCGACTCCGGATATCTGCTCACGGCGTGGAATCGGACGCCGGGTCGCGCGGATGAGCTGATCAAGCGCGGCGCCCGGGTGGCGGACAACCCGCGCGATGCGGCGGCGGGGTCGCGCGTGATCGTGCTCATGGTTTCCGATCCGGCGGCGGTGTCCGCTGTGTTAGGCGGCGACCGCGGCGTGCTCGCCGGTGCGCGCGAGGGGAGCACCGTGGTCAACATGTCGACCATCGGGCCCGCAGACTCGCTGCGATTCGCCAACCAGTGCGGAGCGGCAGGCGTCCGCTACGTCGAGTCACCGGTGATGGGCAGCATCGGCCAGGCAACAGCCGGGACGCTGGTGGCCATCGTGAGTGGCGACACGACGGCAGTGGCAGACGTGTCGGGGATGGTGCTCGTGATGGCCAGGCAGATCATCCGCGCGGGGGACATCGGGCAGGCGAGCACGCTCAAGCTGGTGATGAATCTGCTGGTGGGTGGGACCATCGAGCTGTTAGCCGAGTCGATCGCGGCGGCGCATCGATCGGGCCTTCCGCTCGAGTTGTTCCGCGAGACGCTGTTGAGCTCCGTGCTCGCGTCTCCGTTCGTGGGCTACAAGTCCCCGTTGTTGTTCGAGCGACGGTACGACCCCCAGTTCAGCACTCGGCTCATGCTCAAAGATCTGGATCTGATGCTCGCGAGCGCAGCCGAGCACGGGCTCGAGCTGCCGGCAACGGCGATCATCCGGGAGCAGTTCGCGCGGGCCGTGGCGGCCGGGTTAGGCGACGACGATGCGGCATCCGTGCGCGAGGTGATGGAGGGTGATAGGAAGGCTCCGCGAACGCGTCGCTGAGGAGCGTGTGGAGAGCGGCTGAGCCAGCTTCGTAAGCGGCGCGCCTACAATGGCTTAGATTGTCCCGCCGCGGTTGTCCGGGGACCCCGCAGGGATTACATTTCTGTGCTATGATATCTCCGCGTTCCATCTCCTCTGCCGTACCTGCATGACCGCCCCAAACAACCGCGAACGGATCGTTTCCCGGCTCATCGACGAAGAGATCAAAGAGTCGTTCATCAACTACTCGATGAGCGTGATCGTGTCGCGCGCGTTGCCGGACGTGCGCGACGGACTCAAGCCTGTGCACCGTCGGGTGCTGTACGCGATGAACGAGCTCGGGCTCGTGCCGGGGCGGCCGTACAAAAAGTCGGCGACGGTCGTCGGCGACGTGTTAGGCAAGTACCATCCGCACGGCGATGTGAGCGTGTACGACGCGCTCGTGCGCATGGTGCAGGACTTCTCGCTGCGGTACCCGCTCGTCGACGGCCAGGGGAACTTCGGGTCGGTGGACGGCGACGGCGCGGCGGCGTATCGGTACACGGAAGCGCGCCTCATGGCGTTGGCGACCGAGCTCTTGTCGGACATCGACAAGAACACGGTGGACTTCTCGCCTAACTTCGACGACCGGCTGCAGGAGCCCAAGGTACTTCCGGCGGGATTCCCGAATCTGCTGGTGAACGGGTCGTCGGGCATCGCGGTCGGCATGGCGACGAACATCCCGCCGCACAATCTGCGCGAAGTCGTGAACGCAGTCGTGCACCTCATCGACAATCCGGATGCCACGCCGGGCGATATCCGGAAGCTGATCAAAGGACCGGATTTCCCGACGGGCGGCTACATCTACGGGCGCCAGGGGATCAAGGACTACCAGGACACGGGCCGCGGCCGGATCGTGATGCGGGCCCGCGCGGTGATCGAGGAGAAGGAGACCACCGGCAAGTCGCAGATCGTGGTCACGGAGATTCCGTACCAGGTCAACAAGGCGAACTTGATCAAGCAGATCGCCGAGCTGCACCAGGAGAAGAAGATCGAAGGGTTGGCGTACGCGAACGACGAGTCGGACCGCGATGGCATGCGTGTCGTGATCGAGCTCAAACGGGACGCCATCCCGCGTGTGGTGCTCAACCAGCTGTACAAGCACACGCAAATGCAGGCCACGTTCGGCGTGATCAACCTGGCGCTGGTGCCCGATGTGAAGACAGGGCAGCTGGTGCCGAAGATCATGCCGCTCAAGGAGCTACTCGAGCACTACATCACGCACCGCCACACCGTCATCGTTAGGCGGACGCAGTTCGATCTCGACAAGGCACTCGAGCGGGAGCACATCCTCGAAGGGCTCAAGATCGCCGTCGACAACATCGACGAAGTGATCAAGCTCATTCGGAAAGCCGAGGACACGCCGCAAGCGAGCGCCCAACTGCAGCGGCGGTTCAAGCTCTCGGAGAAGCAGGCAGAGGCGATTCTCAACATGCGCCTCGCCAAACTCACGGGCCTCGAGCGTGAGAAGCTGGAAGAAGAGCTCGTCGAAGTGCGCGGACAGATCAAGGAATTGCGCGCCATCCTCGCGTCGCGCGACCGGCGGATGAAGATCCTCAAGGATGAGTTGCAACAGATCGTGGCCAAGTTCGGCGACGACCGTCGCACGGAAATCACGAGCGACGAGGGCGAGTTCACGATCGAAGACCTGATCGCCGAAGAGGACATGGTGGTGACCGTGTCGCACTCCGGCTACATCAAGCGGACGTCGGTGACGACGTACAAGAAACAGCGGCGCGGCGGACGCGGAAACAACGGACAGGCGCTCAAAGACGAAGACTTCATCGAACATCTCTTCATCGCGTCGACGCACGACTACATCCTGTTCTTCACCGACGACGGACGCTGCTATTGGCTCAAGGTCCACGAGATTCCGCAGGCGGGGCGCGCGGCGAAGGGCAAAGCCGTGGTCAACCTGATCAACGTGTCGGCCGACACGAAGATCTCGGCGATGGTGCCGGTGCGGGAGTTCAGCGACTCGCAGTATCTGCTGTTTGCGACGCGGCAGGGCACGGTGAAAAAAACCGCGCTCTCGCAGTACGCGAATCCTCGCACGACGGGCATCAAGGCGATCAAGATCGAGCCGGACGATCAGTTGATCGACGTGCAGGTGACGAGCGGGAACAACGACATCGTGCTGGCCACGCAGCACGGATTGTCGATCCGGTTCCACGAGCAGGACGTGCGCGAGATGGGGCGTGACACCACGGGGGTGAAGGGCGTCGAGTTGCGGCAGGGTGACGTGGTGAAGGGGATGGTGGTGATCAAGCGCGAGGCGACGCTGCTCGTGGTCACCGAGAACGGGATGGGCAAGTGCTCCCCGATCGACGAGTACCGCGTACAGAAGCGCGGTGGGAAGGGGATCATCACGCTCAATCGCACGGACAAGACGGGCGACGTCGTCGCACTCAAGGAAGTGCTCCCCGACGATGAGCTGATGTTGATCACCAAGCACGGCGTGGTGATACGCATGCCGGTGAAGGGCATTCGCGTGAGCGGTCGCAACACGCAGGGCGTGAAGCTCGTAAACCTCGACGAGGGCGACCGGGTGTGCGATGTGGCGCGGGTGGTGATCGAGGATGACGAGCAAGGCGGCGGCGACGAAGGCGACGAGCCCGTGACGCTCGCGCCCGAGGAAGAGCAGTAGCAGCGCACGCACCGGCGGAGCGCACACGCGGCTCGTTTCGTGCCTCTGGCGGGATCGGGTGTCCCATAGCAGAGTGCAAGCATGACGTCGATCGCGCCGTCTCCCAGCACGCGTCTCGTTAGTCTTGCCGACATCCGCGCGGCTGCCGCGGCGTTGCGGGGTGTCGCGGTGCGGACGCCGCTCTTGCCGGCGGACGAGCTTGCCGCAACGGTTGGACTCCAGGCGGGCGCGCTTTTCGTGAAGCCCGAGATGTTGCAGCGGGGCGGTGCGTTCAAGTTCCGCGGTGCGTACACGTTCGTGTCGCGGCTCACGCCCGAGGAACGCGCGCGGGGCGTGGTGGCACCGTCGTCGGGCAATCACGCGCAGGCGGTCGCGCTGGCGGCGCGTCTCTACGAAGTGCCGTGCACCGTCGTGATGCCGACGACGGTGACGGCGGCCAAGCGGGCGGGTGCCCAGCGGTTAGGCGCGCGCATCGAGCTCGCGGGGACCACGACCGCGGACCGGATGGCGCGCGCCGCGGAGCTGGTGGTGGCCGAAGGGCTGACGCTGGTGCCGCCGTACGACAATCACATCATCATCGCGGGACAGGGCACCACCGGCCTCGAGATCGCCGAGGATTTGCCTAACGTAGAGACGGTGCTGGTGCCGGTGGGCGGAGGCGGGCTGAGCGCGGGAGTGGCGACGGCGATCAAGGCGCTGGCACCGCGCGCGCGCGTGATCGGTGTCGAGCCGAACGGCGCGCCCAAGCTCACGCGTGCCCGGGAGCAGGGCGCGCCGGTGCGTCTGGCGAAGACGTCGGGTCTCGCGGATGGCTTGCTGGCGGTGGAGATCGGCTCCATTCCGTTCGCGCATCACCAGGCCTACATCGACGACGTGGTGCTGGTTGGGGATGGTGCCATGCGCGACGCGGTGCGCTATCTGCTGGACCGGCTCAAAATCGTGGCGGAGCCGAGCGGCGCCATCACGATTGCGGCGCTGCAGGCGGGCCTGGTCGTGCCCAACGGCGTGACGGTGGCCATCCTGAGCGGGGGCAATTTGGAGTGGCCGGGGCTCCGCGAGCTACTAGCGGATGGATAGGGCGCGCATTCTCATCGCCGACGAGGACGATGTCCTCGCGCGCACCATCTCGTGGCTGCTCAAGGAGCAGGGATTCGACGTCACCGTTACGTTAGGCGGCGAGCGGCTCCTCGAGGCCCTGACGGAACAGGAGCCCGACCTCCTGATGTTCGACGTGATGATGCGCGGCGTGGATGGGTACGACCTCTTGCACCGCATCAACGCCGACCCGCGGTGGCGCGACATGCCGGTGCTCGTCGTGTCGGCGCTGCCCACCGACGAGGCCACGGCGCGCTTGCTGAGCCTCGGCGCCACGGATTTCGTGAGCAAGCCGTTCCACGTGCGCGAGCTGCTCGCGCGCATCCGCATGCAACTGCGCGCCCGGCAAGAGCTGCTGCACGCGCGCTCGGCACTGCGATCCACGGAGGTCGAGCTGGACCGCGTGCGCGCGGAAGCCGAGAACCGCCGCAAGATCGTCGACATCCTGCACGAGGTCACGGGTGACTTCTCGTCGGAGGAGTTGTACCACATTCTCGTTCGGCGTGTGGCGCGCGCGTTGGACATCTCGCATTGTTCGCTGGTGCTGGCGCGGCCGGGTGACCAGGTGGGTGTGGTGGCCGCGGCGTACGAGGCACCCGGCCTGGCGCACCTCGAGATCCGGTTGGAGCGGTATCCCGAAATTCGCGCAGCGCTCGAGACGGGCGAACCCGTGTTGATCGAGGACGTGGACGCAAGCGCATTGTACAACGACGTGCGCCTCGACTGGGCGGCGGCCGGAACGCTAGTGCCGTATCGGTCGGTGGTCGCGTTGCCATTCCGCCTGGATGGCGAACAGGCCGGCGTGATCTTCCTGCGGACCCTGTTGGACGAGCCGCCGCTCGCGCGGGCCGACGTCGAGTTTGCCGACACGGTCGTTCGTGCGGCGGTGGCGGCGATCCGCCGCGCACAGATGATCGAGTCGACGCGCGCGGACAAGGCGCGGTTCGAGGTACTGGCGCTCACGGATCCGCTCACGCAGACGCACAATCGGCGCGCGCTCATGGAGCGGCTCACGTCCGAGCTCGAGCGCGCGCGCCGGTACGCGCTGCACCTCTCCGTGTTGATGGTGGACCTCGATCACTTCAAGTTGATCAACGACTCGTATGGCCACGTGGTGGGCGACGAGGTGCTGCGCGGCGTATCGCGCGTGCTCCAACGCGAGGCACGCGCCGTGGACGTGGTGGCCCGCTTTGGCGGCGAAGAATTCCTCGTCGTGCTGCCCGAGACGGGCGAGGAAGGCGCCGTTGCGTTAGCCGAACGTATTCGCGCGCGCGTGGAGGAAACGCCGCCGGTGACGGGCGGGGAGTACGGGTGGCTGCGCGTCACCGTCAGCATCGGCGTGGCGACGGTGCCGTCGCCGCGCGTGAATTCGCCGGAGGAGCTGATCGCGGTGGCCGACGAGGCGTTGTACCGGGCCAAGGCGCAAGGTCGCAACCGGGTGTGCTCGTGACGCAGGGGACGTATTGCCCAACGTGCGGCACGATGTATCCGGAGAACGCGCGCTTCTGCACGCGCGACGGGACGCGGCTCGAGCCGGTCTCCATTGCGCCGCCGTCATCGTCGGCGCCGAAAGAGGCCGAGGCGACGGCGGGCCGGGCGCCATCGCACGCGCGAGTGTTCGAGCCTGTCCATCCGGAGGAGGCGCGCGCAGCTCGGCAGAGCCGGCGGTCGCGTTCGTCTGCCGCGGCCGGGGCGGTGCCCGCGACCGAAATTCGCGAGCCTTCCGCCGAGCTGGTCCAGCTCGTTGGGCAGACGTTGGACGGCCGCTATCGCATCGAGGAGAAGGTGGGCGAAGGCGGGATGTCGTTCGTGTACCGCGCGACCGACACGAAGACTGGCGACACGCTCGCGATCAAGATGTTGTCCCCGGCGTTGAGCCGCGATGACAACGCCATGGCGCGGCTGCGGCGCGAGGCCGAGCTGGCGGGCCGGCTCGAACATCCGAACGTGTGCCACATCATTCGGTTAGGCGAAGCGCCGGGCGGCATGGTGTACGTCGTGATGCCGTACATGGAAGGCGAGCTGCTGTGTGACCGTGCGATCCGCGAGGGTCAGCTTGCGTTGGGCGTTGTGGCCCAGTTCGTCTCCGACATCGCGGCCGGGCTGCACGTGGCCCACGAGCTCGGCATCGTGCACCGCGACTTGAAGCCGGAGAACGTGATGCTCTGTCCGCGGCCCGATGGGACGATGCGGGCGGTGGTGATGGACTTCGGTCTCGCGAAGGAGCGCCGCGTGGGCGCCGAAGTGCGCAAGCTGACGGCTACCGGTATTGTGTTAGGCACGCCGGAATTCATGAGCCCGGAGCAATTGCGCGGCAAGCCGCTCGACGCGCGTAGCGACATCTACTCGCTGGGCCTCATGACCTACGAGCTGCTCACGGGACAGCTGCCGTTCAGTGGAAAGACGCAGCAGGACATGATGATTGCGCGCCTCAAGGGCGATCCGATGGCGCTCCGCACCATGCGTCCGGAGCTGGGATTTTCTGCGGCTGTCGAAAAGGTGCTGCTGCGCAGTCTGGCGCGGGATCCCGGCGACCGGTACGCTACGGCGCCACAGTTCGCGTCGGCGTTTGCCGCAGCGGCGCGCGAGCGCTGAGGCGTCGATCGGGCGCTACCTACGGCCGCTCGGTCGCGCGGCACGAAAACGGCTGATTGCTCACCATGGCCGGACTGGGCAGACCGGCGTTGCCGAGCGCGGCCATTCGTCCCTAATTTGACCTCTATGCAACGCTTCGCGGCTTTCGATCCGCCGGAGTACACGGCGTGGACGCGCGTCGACGCCGACGTCGATGCGTTTCGCGAGACGATTGCGCGAGACCCGGCGCGCGCCGAGGTCGTGGATGCGCTGGATGAAGACGGGCGACTCGCGCTGTATCGCGGCCTGGTGCGCAATCGCCTGACCGACGTGGCGCTCAAGCGCATGGTGCGGCAGGGCGTGATCTCGAAAGCGTGGTTAGGCACAGGCGAGGAAGCGACGACGATCGGTCCCGTGCACGCGCTGCGGCGCGGCGCCGACGCAGCGCGAAGCGCACAGCGCGACGTGGCCGCGCCGATGATTCGAAACGGCGGCGCGTGTCTCGAGATGGGCATGTCGGTGGGCGACACGCTGCGCGCGTACATGGGGACGGCGGACGGTCCGTCGCGCGGACGCGATGGCCACTACGGCGATCTCGCCACGGGTGTGCTGCCGCCGATCAGCCACGTGGGCGATATCCTGCCGGTGGTGACGGGGATCGCGCTGTCGTTCCGGCTGCGCGGGCAGGATGCGGTGGCCATGACGTGGATCGGCGACGGCAGCACGAAGGCGGGGGTGGCGCACGAGGGGCTCAATTTCGCCGCGGTGCAGCGGGCGCCGGCGGTGTTCATCATCCAGAACAACCAGGTTGCGTTAGGCACGCGCCTCGAGCAGCACCACGCCGCCGCGGGGCACGGGAACTTTGCGGACTGGCCGAAGGCGTACGGGATGTGGGGCGGCGTGTTCGACGGAAACAACGTGCTCGACGCCTACGCCGCGGCGGCGCTCGCCGTGGCGCGGTGCCGGCGCGGCGAGGGGCCGGCGCTCCTCGTCGCGGAAACGTTCCGGATGGGCGGCCATGCGACGCACGACGAAGCGGAAGCGCGGCACACCTTCTCGCCGTCGTTGTTCTCGAGTTGGGGCCGGCGCGATCCGGTCGCGCTGTACGAGGAGTATCTCTCAGACGCCGGGGTGGCGCGCGAGCGGCTCGAGGAGATTGCGGCCGGCACCGCGGCGGAGGTGGAGCGGGGCGAGGCGGAAGCGTTGGAGAGCCGGGCGCAGCACATGCCCGCCGGGGCGAGCGCGCTCGACGGGGTGTACGCGGAGACGGATTCCTAACGGAAGCTCGACGCGGGAGGCTCCATGGGGCGATGGCTGTGGGTCGGTGGCGCGCTGTTCGCGATGGCGGCGGCGTGCTCGACGCAGGATCGCACGGCGTCACCGACGTCACCGGTCGACAGCACGAGCGCGGCGCTCGCCGGCCAGCTGACGGTGCCTAACGGGTTCCAGGTCGCGTACTTCGCCCGCGACCTCCCCGGCGTGCGGTTCATGGCGCTCGGCCCCGACGGCGCGGTGTACGCGAGCGAGCCCGGCGCGGGGAAAGTCGTGCGCGTGTGGGATGTGGACGGCGACGGCGTGGCCGACAGCGTGGCGACGGCCGTGAGCGGGCTCGACCACCCGCACGGGTTGGCGTTCCACGGCGGATATCTCTACATCGCGGGCACGTCGCGCGTGGTGCGCGTCCGGTTAGGCGCCGACGGCCGTGCGACCGCGTCGCCGCAAGCGCTCGTGTCGCTCCCCGGCGGCGGCGGCCACTGGACCCGGACCGTCGTGTTCGGGGCCGACAGCATGATGTACGTGTCCATCGGCTCATCGTGCAATCTGTGCGTGGAGACGAACACCGAGCGGGCGTCGGTGATGCGCTTCGACGCCGACGGGCAGCAGGGCGAGCGGTTCGCGTTCGGACTCCGGAACGCCGTCGGGATGGCGGTGAATCCGACGACGCACGAGATGTGGGTGTCGCAGAACGAGCGGGACAATCTGCCGCCGGACCACCAGAACCTGCCACCGGAGGAGATCAACATCTTGCACGAGGGCGGCGACTACGGCTGGCCGTACTGCTACACCGACCACGGCGCGGCAGTGCCGAATCCGGAGTACCATGATACCGCACGATGCGCCGGAACGGTTCCCGCGGCCCTCGAGATGCAGGCGCACTCGGCGCCGTTAGGCATCACGTTTCTGGCCGACGCGAGCGCGTTTCCGGAGGACTACCGCGGCGACGTGCTGGTGGCCTTCCACGGATCATGGGACCGAAACGTGCCGACGGGCGCGAAGGTGGTGCGCGTGCACGTGGCGAACGGCGTCCCCGTGTCGTATGAAGATTTCGTCGCGGGCTGGCAGCGGGCGGACGGGAGCCGGTGGGGACGTCCAGTGGACGTCATGGTATACAAGGACGGCACGGTGCTCGTCAGCGACGACCAGGCCGGCGCGATCTATCGCGTGTTTCGCTGAGCGCGTTACGCGCGCATCCAGCGTCGCGTCTCAGTACGTGAGACTTTCCCGGCTGGGCCTGGGCATCGCCATGGGCGCGGGGTGTGCGATGACCGGCGCGGCGTCAGCCCGGGCGCAAGAGGCCGTCATCGCGCACGCGGATACGCTGCTCATCGCCGGCCGCGTGTTCTCCGCCGAATCCCTGTACTATCGCGCCGTGCGGATGGACTCGCACGATCCGGCGGCCCGTTTAGCGTTAGGCAAGTACCTCGCGTCGCGCGGCGCGCTCCGCGTGGGCGCGGTCCTGATGGAAGAGGCGCGGTACTTCGGCGCCGATGCGGGCGAAGTCGCGCGCGCGCTCGCCCCGGTGTACGAAGCGCTGGGCGACTACGCCGCGCTCGCGTCGCTGCCGGCCTCGCCGCTGCCCTACGCCGAGCGCGCGCGCGCCGAATGGTTAGGCGCGCATCCCCCGGCGGCGGCGGGGCCCGATTCGGCGTGGGTCCCCTATCGCGTGACCGACAGCCATCTGCTCGGGCAGGTCGTGCTTCGGGTAGGCGCCGACTCGGTGGTGGCGGCGGTCGACGCACGCGTGCGCGGACTGGTGCTGGATCCGTCGTGGCTCCAGCGGCGCGAGCTCCGGCGCTTTGCGTCGCGCGGCGCGCGCACCGCCGCCGAGGTCGCGGCGGTCGCGCTCGCCGTCCGGTTGGGCGCGTTCACGCTGACCAACGTGCCCGTTCGGTTCGAGCCGCAGCACGCGCGCGATGCCGCCGTGATCGGCCTGGATGAGCTGGCAGCGCTCGCCCCTACGTTCGATCCGCTCGGCGGCCGCATGCTGCTCCGTCGCTCGGGTGATGTCGCGGCGAGCATGAAGGGATTTCGCGTTCCGACATTGGCCACGGAGCGGGGCGTCTTCGTAATCAAGACCGAAACGGTCTTCCCGATCGGCCACCCCGATGTTCAACGGTATTTGCGACAGGCGCGGTGGACACTGGATGCGCGCAACGGTGAGGTGATCGTCTCCGGACGATAGTCGGCGCCTGGCGAAGGCAACAACGCGCATGCAACTTGCTGAGACCAGCCCCAGCATTTTTGCAGCGAGCTCATGGCCATCGAGCGCATCTCCACCGTCCTCCTCTGTCATGCGGAGGAACCACTCCATACGGAAGGTATCGCGCGGTGGCTCAACGCCACCACGGATCTGCGCGGCATCATCCGGATACACGATTCGCGTCGCACGTTCTGGCGCCGCGTGAAGCGCGAGTGGCGCCGCAGCGGCACGTTGGGGTTGGCCAACGTGTTCGCGTTCCGCGTGTACTATCGCCTCGAGCGCGGATCGTACGACGCGGCCTGGGAGCGCGCGGCGTTGGAGGCGCTCGAGCGCGAGTGGCCGGCCGTCCCGGACACGGTCCCGGTGCTCGACACCCCTCGGCCTAACGGACGGGAGTGCGAGGCGTTCCTGCGCGAGCGGGCGCCGGACGCGGTGGTCGCGCTGTGCAAGCACATCCTGCAGCCGCGCATCTTCGAGATCCCGCGCGCGGGCACGTTGATCTTCCACGACGGCATCGCGCCGGAGTACCGCAACGCACACGGGTGCTTCTGGGCGATGGCGAAGGGCGACTTCGACCGTGTCGGCCTAACGGTGCTCCGCGCCGATCGCGGCATCGATACGGGTCCCATCTTCGGGTATTTCCGGTACGGGTACGATCCCGTCCGCCAGTCGTACGTCGAGATCTCCAACCGCGTGCTCCTCGACAACCTCGCCGAGATCACGGATCTGCTGCGGCGCATCGTGGCCGGCGAAGCGCGCCCGATTCCGGCCGACGGCAAAGCGTCGGGCGTGTGGGGCCAACCGCGGCTCACCACCTATCTCGGACTGAAGCGCCGTTTGCAGAAGGGGAAGGGATGATCCGCGCCATCGGATTGGAGTACCACGATGTCGTCGCCGGCGACGACTTCGACGCCAGCGGATTTCCGGGCGCAGCAGCCGCCAGTTACAAGCTCACGGTGCCCAGCTTCGAGGCACACTTGCGCGCGATCAAGGAGGCGGGCGTTCGCGTGGCGCGCGCGGATGCCGTGCCTACCGACGGCGCGATGCCGGTGTTTCTCACATTCGATGACGGCGGCTCGAGCGCGCTGCACGGTACGAGCGGATGCCTCGCGCGGTTCGGTTGGGCAGGGCACTTTCTGGTGACCACGTCGCGCATCGGCACGCCGGGCTTTCTCGACGCCGAGCAGATCCGCGCCGTGCACGCAGCCGGTCACGTGATCGGGAGTCACTCGTGCACGCACCCGCTGCGCTTTTCTGCGTTGGGCAGAGGAGCGATGCTCCGTGAATGGGCGGACAGCCGCGACGCGCTCGAGCAGATCCTCGGCGCCGGCGTGACGGTCGCGTCGGTTCCCGGCGGCTACTTCCGCCGCATCGCGGCGGAGACGGCGGCCGAAGCGGGTGTGCGCACGCTGTTCACGTCGGAGCCGGTGTCGAGCGTGCGGACCGTCGCCGGCTGCACGGTGCTCGGCCGGTGTTCGATCCGTCGTGCGACGCCGCCCGAGGAAGCCGCGGCCCTGGCGTCAGGCCAGCTCGGGCCGCGCGCGCGGCAATGGGTCGTGTGGAACGGAAAGAAGGCGGTGAAGGCCGCGGGCGGACGCGTGTACCTCGTAGCGCGCGAGTGGTTGTTCGAGCGCGGGGCGCGGGACCAGCCCGACCAGACGCGCGACGCCGCGGCGCCGGGCCGGCGCCGGCCGGATGCCTAACGGCACGAGGACGCGGACACGTCAGCGTTGGGCGACGCCGTACTTGGCCAGGATGGCGCGCACTTTGTCGAGCGGGATGGCTTGTGCGGTGTGACCGTTGCTCGTGACCGTGGTGGCCATGAACATCGAGTCGTAGATCGCTTCCTCTGTTGCTTCGATCACGGCCTCGAACAGGGGCGACATGTCATCGTTGGACAGGTCTGCCGTTGGGCGCGGCACGGGCGGCTGTGGCGCGGCGCCCGGCGCCGGCAGCGTGATGTGCCGCCGAACCTGCTCGGCGGTCGAGAACGCGATCACGTAGTCGCCCGATCCGTTGGACTCGTCGGAGCCGGTGCGTGCGAGGCCCGACATGGCGCGCGCGGCGAGTCGCTGAACGTTCCGATCCGATACGGGCGCGTCGGTGGCAACCACGATCATGATTGAGCCGTCACCGCGCTCGGCGGCGACGTCGTTCTTGAACGAGTAGCTGCCTAACTCGCGGCCAACGGGAGCGCCAAGTACCTGGAGAACGCCGCCGAAATTGGATTGGACGAGGACACCAACCGTCCAGCCGCCGAGCGAGTGGGGCAGAGTCCGCGACGCGGTGCCGATTCCGCCCTTCCAGCCGAACGCACGCGTGCCCGCGCCGGCGCCCACGCTGCCTTCGGCGACAGGTCCGCCCGACGCCGACGCGAGTGCGCGGTGCACGTCGTCGGGCGTGACGGGGCGTGAGCGAATGGCGTTGAGCCATCCGTCGTTCGTCTCGCCAACCACCGGATTGATGGACACGACACTCTGCATGCCCGGTTGGGCGAGCATGTCGGCGACGAGCGCATCGGCGGCGCGCCAGACGCACAGCGTGCAGGTCAGCAGGATGGGCGTCTCGAGCTCGCCTAACTCGTTGACCTGCGTGGCGCCGACCAGCTTGCCGAACGCGTTGCCGACGTACACCGCGGCGGGCACACGGTCGAGAAACATGTTGCCGGCGTGGGGAAGGATCGCCGTGACGCCGGTGTGGACGGAATCGCCTTGCGTGATCGTGACTTGCCCAACGAGCACGCCGCGCACGTCGGTGATGGCATCGAGCGGACCGGGTTGGAAGATACCCGGCTTGACGCCGATGGCGCGTGCGCGAGCGCGGGTCTGCTGCGCGCGGAGTGCGTGAGAGTGCGCCATGGCGGCGAGACAGGCGATCGCGCCGACGACGGCGAGCGCGGCATGAGGAGGGCGACTTGGAAGCAGCGCGTGCACTGTGCAGGTCTCCTCGCGGCAAAGACTCAGAAGGATAACAACAACATAGCTGTCGGGATGTGAGTGGACGATCTGCTTGATTCGAGGGAGAGTGCATCGCCTCACGGGCGGGCTGGCCTCTACGCATGTGGAAACGGACAAAGCACGGACACATCGGACACGACCGGATCATTCTACCGCGTATGCGGGTCCGTCCGAACTGGACGGTCACGTGAGGTTGTTGTACAAAAAACCACAACACAGCTTGGAGCCGACGAGCCATGCACCGCAGTAGAACCGTCCGGTCGTGTCCGATGTGTCCGCGCTTTGTCCGTTTCTACATGCGTTGAAGCCAGCCTAGAGCGTCAGGCGATGTGAGCGACTTCCTTAGGGCCAACACTAAGGATTAATCCGTACTCGTTGCCACGGCGTGAGCGCGGCGCTATTTCTGTCCCGCCACCGATAACGATCTCCCTCACGCCATCCGACACCATGAAAACAACGCGTTGTGCTGTCGTGTTTGCCGCGGCCACGCTCTGCGTATCTTCTGCGGCGGCGCAGCAACCGCGGCGGCAGTCGCGCGCGGCCACACCCGACACAACGGCTGCGGCAACGCCGCTCGACCACTTCCTGAAAGGATTCAGCCTGCGATCGATCGGCCCTGCCGCGTACAGCGGACGCGTGACTGCGTTCGCTGTTCCGACACCCTATCACAACACGATCTACGTTGGCGCTGCCGGCGGCGGTGTGTGGAAGACGTCCAATGACGGCATCACGTGGCGCGAGATCGGCGACTCGCTCGGCGTCACGACGATCGGCGACATCGTGGTGGCGCCGTCGGACACGAACGTGGTGTGGGTCGGCACCGGCGAGAAGAACAGCCTGCGCTCGCAGTCGTGGGGCAACGGCGTGCACAAGTCCACCGACGGCGGACGCACGTGGCACCACATGGGGCTCGCGGACACGAAGGCCATCGGCAAGATCGTGATCGATCCGCGCGACCCGAACACGGTGTACGTGGCGGCGTTGGGCCACTTGTGGGGGCCTAACGCAGAGCGCGGCGTGTTCAAGACCACCGACGGCGGCACGACGTGGACCAAAGTGCTGTTCGTGGACGACAGCACGGGATTCGTGGACCTGGTGATGAGTCCGGGCAATCCCGACGTGCTGTACGCGGCGGCCTGGCACCGCGTGCGGTGGGGTGGGTCGCACATGCAGGGCGTGGGCGCCGGCAGCGGTCTGTATCGCACCGCCGACGGCGGCCACACCTGGCAGCGCCTAACGGACCCCAGCCGGCACACCGGGCTGCCTAACGGGCACATGGGGCGGATCGGGCTGGCCGTGACGCCGGCGGACCCGCGCACCGTGTACGCGATGATCCAGGTGGACGAGGGCGTGACCGATGCCCAGCAAGGCCGCTACGGCGGCGTGTTCCGGTCCACCGACGATGGCACATCGTGGACGCAGGTGAACGACCTGCAGGCCGTGCCGCACTACTATTACGACGCCATCGTGGCCGACCCGACGAACGCCGACCACGTGTACGTGTTGTTCTCGCCGATGCTCGAGTCGAAGGACGGCGGCAAGACGTTTGCGCGCGATTCGCTGCACCTGGTGCACGTCGACAACCATGCGTTGTGGATCGATCCCGCCGATGCGCACCACCTGCTGCTCGGCAACGACGGCGGCGTGTACCTGACGCGCGACGGCGGCAAAGCGTGGGCGCACATGGTGCTGCCGATCGGCCAATTCTATACGGTGATCGTGGACAGCTCGGTGACGCCGTACCGGATCTGCGGCGGCTTGCAGGACAACGGCGTGTGGTGCGGGCCGAGCGCCACGCGCGACACGTTAGGCATCACCGATGCCGACTGGTATCCGGTGGATGGCGGCGACGGGATGTGGGTCCAGATTCCGTGGAACGACCCGTATACCGTGTACGCCGAATTCCAGTTCGGAAATATGACGCGGCTGGATCTGCGCACATCCAAGCGCGACGAGATCCAGCCGTTGGCGTTGGACGCGGGCGAGGGGAGCGGCTACGACTATACGTGGGGATGGACGGCGCCCATCCTACTGTCGCAGCACGATCCGACAGTGCTGTATGTGGGAGCGAATCATCTCATTCGCATGACCGACCGCGGCGACAACTGGAAGGTGGTGGGACCGGACATGACGCGCGCGACGCGCGAGCATCCGGCGCCCGAAGAAGGTAATACGTCATATCATGCGCTGTTTTCCATCGCCGAGAGTCCGCG
>DATJET010000077.1:0-32280 GCA_035496295.1 Gemmatimonadaceae bacterium | reverse complement strand
GTGAGCGGGGGGAGACAAGACACGTGACGGCGCGCACCACGGGACCGGCAGCCGCGATCGCAGGGATCTCGCCCGGCATCCAGAGCCAAGGCATCTGGATGGGCCGGCGCCAGCTCTTCGTGCGATTCGCCGCGGAAGCAGAGACAGCCGTGCTGTACACTCCCGAGATGCTGGCGCGCCATGTCCAGCGCGTCGTCGGTCAGTCTCCGCTGCACTCGATTTCGCTGAGTGGCCGCGACCCGTTGGCCAGCGAGGAATTGATCGTCGATGCGATGCAGCGATGGCAGTCGCCGATCCCCGTCATGGTCGATTGCGACGGCGAGCGGCCCGAGGCAGTGACGAAGGTGGCGCCCTACGTCGCCATGGTTCAGGTGACCGTCGAGTTCGTGAACACCTCGTCGAGTCTCGATCGGGCGCTGGCGTCACTCACTGCGGCCTCTGCCGCAGGTCGCGACCACGCTGCCGTATTGACGCCACACGAGGGGACGACGGATGGGCAGATGTTGTGGTTCATTGAGCAAGCACACCGGGTAGCGCCCGGCACGAAGATTGTTGTCCATCCAGTAGTTGGGGCAGAGCGCACGGGGGTGGACCGGCGGTATGCTTCCCTGCTGGAACGCGGGATGGCCATTCACAATGACCTGGCCTTTTGGCTCCGGATTCCGGGCCCGGTCGGGGGTCGTTAGCGCATGGCACCGGTTCTCTGGGGTTGGTGAGAGGAACCGCCCCGATTCGATCGTGTTATAACGACAAGGCTGTCCACGTCCGCAGGTCCGCATGGCTTTCACGAGCGTCGACGAACAGGAAGCACCGCGCCTCACCCCGGCCGTCCAGTGGTTGATCGCGCTCAACGTCGCGGTCTTCTTCATCCAGCTCACGCTGGTGGGACAGGCCGATGTGCAGCGCGCGCTCGCGTTCGAGGTGCGCGACCTCACCACGCGTCCGTGGACCATCGCCACCTACATGTTCGTGCACGCGGGGTTCTGGCACCTGCTGCTGAATATGTGGATGCTGTGGATGTTCGGCCCGCGCGTGGAACGCGCGTGGAATGCGCGGAGCTTCACGTTCTACTACGTGCTCTGCGGGTTAGGCGGATGGTTGTTCCACCTCATGATCGCGCGCGACGGCCAGTATCTCCTCGGCGCGTCGGCCGCGATCTTCGGCGTGATGCTCGCCTATGCGATGCGGTGGCCCGACGAGGAAGTGACGCTCTTCCCGTTCGTGTTCATCTCGATCAAGGTCCGCTGGTACGTCGTGTTGTTGGTCGGGATCACCGTGGTGCAGGGCATGGTGTCGCTCAACGGCGGTGACACAGGCGTCGCGTACATGGCGCACCTGGGCGGACTCTTCGTCGGCTATCTCTACCTTCGCGTCGCGGCCGCACACAATGGCGCAGCGGGCGGCACAAGCGGGATCGACCGGCTTCGCCAGCGTATGTCGCAGGTGCCCGACATCACCGATGAGACGCCGCGTGCGATTCCGCGCGCGCAGCCGCGCTCGCGCGAGCGGACCAATGAAGTGGACGAGATCGTCGCGCGCAGCAACGCACTCATGGCCAAGCGCGAGGCGCTCGGTCCGTCGCTCGCCAGCAAGGTGGGCAAGAAAAAGACGGAGGAGCTCGATCTCGTACTCGACAAGATTTCCGAGCGCGGCATCAGCAGCCTGACGCACGACGAACGGCGGCTGCTCGAGGAGATGTCGAAGCGCCTGCGCAACGACTGAGCGCGCGGCGCGCGTTGCTCGTCCGGGAGTGGCGGTCTATTCTTGAGCATGCCGCGACCCGAACTACTCGAAACGTTTCCCAACCCACATGCCGGCCGAGCCTACGAGATTCATCTCGAGTGCCCGGAGTTCACATCGCTCTGTCCCGCGGGCGGAATCGAAAGCGACGCGGCCGAGCTGTCACTGCTGCAGGGTGGCGCGCCGGACTTCGGCACGATCCGGATCACCTACGTGCCCGGCGAGAAGTGCATCGAGCTCAAGAGTCTCAAGCTGTATCTCTGGAGCTTCCGAAACGACGGGATTTTCTACGAGCGTGCGGTGAACCGGATCCTCGATGATCTCGCCGCGTGCGCGTCGCCCAGGTACATGGAAGTGGTCGGCGACTTCAACGTACGCGGCGGGATCAAGTCGGTGGTCACGGCGCGTCACGGGAGCCGATAGATCAGGTTCCCTTGACTTCGAAGTCGTGCACCATGCCGTGCGCGATGTGCGGCTTCCCGTCTTTGGTGTCGGGCACGAAGCAGATGAACGCGTAGCTGCCCGGGGTGAGGTTGGCGGGGAAGTAGGCCGTGTCGCCCGGTGCCATCGCGGCGACGCCGCCTTCGAGCGCGCCTGGCGGCGGTCCCTTCATGCTCTGGGCCCACGTGGCGAAGTCTTTCCCCGTCTTGCCGCGATCGAGGTGGACGAGCACGACTTCGTGCGGCTGGGGACCGGCGTTGGTGACGCGGACCTCGTGCTGGCCGGCGGTGAGCGGCGCCGTGGTGGTGAAGCTGTAGTCGGCGAGCGTGACCGTCGCGTCTGCGTTAGGCGGCTGGGTGCTGGCGGCGGACGACGGCGTGACGGTGAGCTCGCGCATCATGCCCTTGGCGATGTGCGGCGTGCCATCGGGACTGGGAACGAAGCACACGATGGCGTAGGTGCCGGGCGCGAGGTACTGTGTATCTTCCGCCGTTCCGTTAGGCATTGGCGGATTGGGGCCGCCCGCGGGGACAATCCAGGGCTGCGGCGGGCCGGGCGTCTTGAGCGAGGCTTTGAAATCCGCGAAGGTCTTGCCCTGCTCGAGGCGCATGAGCGCCGCTTGGTGGGGCTCGCGTCCGTTGTCGACGACGCGAATGGTGGTGAAGCCCGCGGGGATCTGGGCGGGCGCATCGAACGCGTAGTCGGTGGCCGTGATGGTGAGGACGTTGGGCGCGGCCGCGGGTGCCGCGGCGGTGGTGCTGTCGGCGGTTTTGGCATCGGGCGTCGAGCGGTTGCACGCGACGAGCGTGGCGGCCGCCAGAACGGGCGCGACGCAGAGACGTATCGACTGCTGCATTGGTTGGCTCGGGGAACGGGAAGAGGGAAGACGGGGCTCTGCAATACTTGGTAGTCCCATAGATCGCGTCAAGTGCTGTCGCGCCCGTTGCGATCGGGACAATTCGTGTGACGTGGCTGCGGAGCGTTTCTGCTCACCACGGCGGCGCGGCTTGCCGGCTGGGGACGTGCGCTTGAGGACGGCACGGCGACCGGCTAACTTTTTGTGCTTCGGCCAGGTAGCTCAGTTGGTAGAGCAGCGGACTGAAAATCCGCGTGTCGGCGGTTCGATTCCGTCCCTGGCCATTCTCTTCTGAGCCTGTCCATGCACGAGGGCTCGAGTCACGCAGGTCCCAAGCGGCTGCTCCTGGCTGTCATTGCGCTCGGGACGCTCCTGCGCCTGGCGATGGCGGCGACGGTTGGGCTGGGCGTCGACGAATCCTACGCCGTCGTAGTGGCGCGGACGCCGAGTTGGGGATACTTCGACCACCCCGGACTGTCGTTCTGGATTCCGGGTCTGCTCGCGCGAGCGACCGGCAGCGAGAACGCGCTGCTGCTGCGCGCACCGTTCATCCTCATGTTCGCCGGCACGACGTGGCTCGTGTTCCGGTTAGGCGAAGAGCTCGGCGACGCCCGAGCGGGTGCGTATGCAGCGCTCCTGCTCTCCATTGCACCGGTGTTCACGGTCGCCGCCGCCGGATGGGTGCTGCCGGATGGGCCCCTCGATCTCTTCATGGCGGCCGCTGTGCTGTGCCTCGTACACGCGATCACGGTTCCAGCGGAACGCGCCACGCGGTGGTGGCTGCTCGCGGGCGTCTGCGCCGCGTGCGCCGCGCTGTCCAAGTATCAAGCGATTTTTCTGCCCATCGGGCTCGTGCTGTTCCTGGCTACGCGTCGCGATGCCCGCCGCGCGCTCTCCGGGCCCGGGCCGGTTGCTGCGGCGCTCATCGCTGTGTTAGGCACGGTGCCGACCGTCGTGTGGAACGCCTCGCACGGCTGGGCATCGTTCGCGTTTCAGCTCGGGCGCGGCGCACGCGGCAGCGAGTCCGGGGTCGTCGCGCTGCTCGAGAACGTGGGCGGACAGGCGCTCTACCTGTTGCCCTGGCTGTGGCTGCCGCTCGTCGCCGTGCTGGTGCGACAGCTCCGGCGCGGGGCGACGGACCCGGTGCGCTGGCTCCTGTGCTGCATGGCGGCGCCGCCGATCGCGTTCTTCACGCTCGTCTCGTTAGGCGGGAATCGCGGGCTGCCGCACTGGCCGATGGTCGGCTATCTGATGCTGTTTCCCCTCCTCGGCGATGCCGTCGCCCGGCGACTGGCCGCGGGCGACCGTCGCACGAGGCGGTGGCTCCTCGGTTCGATCGGCGCGTTTGCTGTCGTGCTCGCCACGGCGTGGTCCGAAGCCGCTATCGGTTGGATGCAGGGTCTGGCGCCCACCGTGTTCGCGCGCGGCAGCCCGACGGCCGAGATGCGGGACTGGGCCGCCGCGCGCTCGCGTCTGGCCGCGTTAGGCGTCGGCCGGAGCGACGGACCGTTCGTGGCGGCGGTGAAATGGACGGATGCCGGAAAGATCGGCTACGCGCTCGGGCCCGGCGTGCCCGTGGTGTGCCTGTGCGGATCGCCGCACCACTTCGGATATCTCGCGGATCAGCGCGCGTTCCTCGGCCGCGACGCGGTGGTGGTCGACCACACGCCGGGATCATCCGGCGTGAGGCGCGTCTACGCGCCATACTTTGCGCGCATCGATTCCCTGCCGCCGATCATCGTGCGGCAGCGCGGCCGGCCGGTGGTGTCGATCCAGGCGTTCTTCGCGCGGCGATATCGTACGCTGGTTCCAGGCAGCGTGCGCTGATCACGACCCGCGATACCAAGCGGACGGTGCCCCGGCCACGAGCGCCGGGCACCGCCCGCCTCTTCGCCTAACGCTGGTTCGACTTCGACGTCGCGGTCGCCACGCGTCCCGCGGTACCGTTCACACCCGACGTCGCATCGATGAACGAGGCGATGTTCTCCTTGAGCTTGGCCAGCGACGGCTCGTACACATACATCATGTGTCCCGCGTCGTACTCGGCGAACTGCACGTGGCCGCGCAGGTTCTTGGGCAGATCCATCTGGTCCATCGTCCATTCGGCCGCGTAGTACGGCGTCGCGAGATCGAACAATCCCGAGTTGAGCAGTACGTGCAGGTGCGTGTTGAGCTGGAGGGCTTCGGCGAGATCGACCGCGACGTTGGTGTGTCCCGGCCATCCGCCGCGCTGCCCGTGCGACCAGTTCCACGGATTCACGCGCCCGCTCACCATGTATTGCTTGTCGCGCGGGAAGTTGAGGTCCGTGTGCAAGTACGTCTCGAACGTGGAGACAAACGCCGAGCTGATCGATGAGGACTGCGGGTCATACGGTGCTCGTTGGGCGAGCAGATCGAACGTCGGCCCGGTGAAGCGCGCGTCGAGCCGGCCGACCACTTCGCCGTGCTCCCGCAAGAGCTCCTTCTCGAATTCCGACGCGTCCACATGAAGATTCGCCCGGTCGATGTAGGCGGTGTCGAGACCCGTGTACCTGTGGAGCTGCGCGATGACGCGTGCGCGTTCGTCGGGCGCGAGCTCGTCGCCCTGCATGAGCGCGTGCATGTAGTCGCCGGTCGCGAAGTGCTCGACCTCCTTCAAAAACGGCCGGAGCTGCGCCGGCTGGTCGGGCAGCGCGTGATGGTACCACGCGACGGCGGCGTACGACGGCAGGTACATCACGTACGGCATCAAATTACCCGGGTCGAACGTGATGGTCTGGAAGTCGAGCACCGACGACATCAGGATGACGCCGTTGAAATCCATGTTGTCGGACTGCTGGAGGTAGTTCACGAGCGCCGCCGACCGCGTGGTGCCGTAGCTTTCGCCTAACAGGTAGCGCGGCGAGTTCCAGCGGTCCTGCTCGGTGAGGTAGCGGCTGACGAACTGTCCCAGCGACCGCGCGTCTTCGTCGACGCCCCAGAACATCTTGCCGGTGGCTTTGCCTAACGGATGGCTGAAGCCGGTGCCGATCGGGTCGATGAACACGAGGTCGGTCTTGTCGAGCGGGCTGTAGGCGTTGTCGACCAGTTGGTAGGGCGGCGGCGGCGCGTGCGTCGTGTCGGGTGTGACGACGCGCTTGGGCCCGAACGCACCCATGTGCACCCAGACCGACGACGAGCCCGGGCCGCCGTTGTACGCGAACGTGATCGGGCGGCGCGACGGGTCGGTGACGCCGCGCCTGGTGTACGCGGTGAAGTAGAGCGCGCCGATTGGCTCGTCGACGCTGTCGCGGAGGATGATGTCGCCGACGGTCGCATCGTAGTCGATGCGCTGGCCGCCGATGACGACCGAGTGCTGCGTGACGACGCGCTGCACCTTGTCATCCGATGGCGACGCGTCTGCGTTAGGCGCAGGCTTGGCGGTCGAGTCGCGCTGCGGTTCCGCGCTGCGCCGGGGTTGGCGGCGCTGCTGCGCCGGGGCCGTCGCCGGCAGGGCGGCGGCGAGAAGAAGTAGGGCGACGAAACGCGACGTAGACATGATCGGTGCGGGCGGCTTGAGGGTGGCTGAGAGAGCGCGATGGATGGGATCGCCTTGAATAAGGCGATGGTTCGCGCTGCGCGCCACTCCGCCCGCGTGGCGCGCGATGCTTTACGGGTTCGAGCTCTTCCCGTCCTTGGACCCACTCATCAGACTGCCCATAATGCTGGCGACGCTCAACTTCTTATAGCTCGAGGGAGGAGTGAACATCGACGCGGCCACCGTGCCTTCCTTGATATTGCGGAGCTCCATGTGGTCGCCGCTGTCCTCGGCCTTCGATACCACCTGCAGCCGGTCATCGATCCAGACGGTTCCGGTTCCGCCATCCTGCGCATCGTTCGTCCACTGCCACTTGTGCGCCGGGCGGCCGTCCACGCTCTCCGATCCGAGGCTCTTGCACGTGAAGTGGGGCGGCGCATCCGACTTGTTGTGCGACAGCGATGCGAACGGCATGGTCATCGTGTTCCACTGTACGCACGGATCGCCGGTGCCGGCAGGGCGGAAGAAGCGGAGCACCGGTCCGAACGTCGCGGTGACGAGCGACGTCATCATGCCGGCATCGAGGTACTCCTTCTTCCGATCGTTGATCAGCAGCGTGGTGTTGTGCGACGGGTCGAGCACCAGCGCGCCTAACTGCGACGTGTCGGTCGACTCGATCCGCAGTTTGCCATCCGAGAGGTAGATGTGCGTCGTCGACTGGTCGGCGTGACTCGGGTCGACGAGATCGGCGGAGAACGGCGGACCGGTCCAGGCGGGCCCCCCAGCCTCTCCACCGATACACGCGGCGAGCATCGATGTTGCGCCTAACGCCACAGCGACGAACCATCGGGACATGTGTGACGACGTCGGCATCGGAGGTCTCCTGCGTTCGGTATCGGGCTCGAGCGGGGCGCGGCGCCCTACGTTACACGGGACGGCGTAGCGGCCGCAATTGTTTCAACGCGCCATGATGCTGTAGGGCAAAGCGCACAAAGCATGGACACAGGTCCTCGCGAGGCGTTTGGGGCGGTCGACCGAGGCCAATATCGGCCATCGGCGTCCGGACGGGCAGGGGACCGCGGATTCGTAGACCGCTTCGGAGCGTCTGATGGTGCCTCTCGAGGCGTAGCGCTTCCCTCTCTTGCCGCGACGAGAAATTCAGGCGGGGCTAGACGCCGTGTGCAGCCGCACCGAATCTTTGGGGCCGATGACTATCGACCGGGTCCCGGTCATCGCCTGATCGCCGCGGACCACGGCACCGAACCGCCCAACGTTAGGCAGGCACATGGCCAAGCCCATCTTCTTCGCGACGCCGGCGGCGTGGCGCGCGTGGCTCGAGCAGAACCACGCCTCCGCTCCGGAGATCGTGGTGGGATTCTACAAGCGCGGTTCGGGACGGCCGAGCATCACGTGGCCCGAGTCGGTCGACCAGGCGCTGTGTTTCGGCTGGATCGACGGCGTGCGCCGCTCGCTCGATACCGAGCGCTACACGATACGCTTCACGCCGCGCGCGGCGCGCAGCACGTGGAGCACCGTCAACATCAAGCGCATGAACGAGCTGATGAAACTCGGCCTGGCGCATCCGGCCGGGCGCGCCGCCTTCGCGGCGCGCGACGACAAGCGGTCGGGCATCTACGCGTACGAAGCTCGGCATCGCGCGGCGTTCGACACCGACGCGGAACGTCGCTTCCGGTCGAACACCGCGGCGTGGCGCTTCTTCAACGAGCAGGCGCCCTGGTATCGGCGAACGGCCACGCACTGGGTGACGAGCGCCAAGCGCGAGGCGACACGCCTGGCGCGCCTGGAAACCCTGATCACGCACTCGGCTGCAGGCCGGCGCATCCCACCGCTCGACCGCACCAGCCCAACGAAAGGTGCTAAGAGCGCTCGTGGGTGAGGCGTCGCCGCGCCGCATCGGCACTGGCGGCTCGGCGCTGGAACGGCGGATCGCCGTGTTGCCAGCTCCGCGCGACGATCGCGTAGTGCGCGGCCGCGCTGTCCGGGAGTCCGGCCGCCTCGAAGCTCCGCGCGAGCATGTCGTGGATCTCGGTGCGCGTGAGGTAGAAGCTGGACGCTTCGACGGGCCCCCGCAGCGCCGAGGAGAGGATGGCGACGGCCGCGTGCGGCTGGCCGGCGCCTAACCAGGCCCGCGCGAGCTCGAGGTTGGCGCGTGTGTACCCATCGCTCGGCGAGAAAATCGCGTGCGACAGCTCGCTCAACGACCGCGCCGAATCGCCGCGCGCTCTCCAGAGGAGCCCGCGCAGGTAATGCGGCAGCGACCAATCGCGGCCGTACGAGCTGAGCCGCGCCGACCCCTCCACGGAGTCCGCCAACTGGGCAAGGCGAGCGGTGTCGCCGGCCGCCGCCCACGCGGTGGCGGCGTGCGTGAGCATCCAGCTGCGCTGCCGGGCGAGGGAGCCCGGTGCGTTAGGCGCCGGCGTCGGCGGGATCTCGGCCAGCGAGTCGAACATGTGCGCCGCGACCCGGTAGTGTCCTTGCTCGAACAGCACCTGCGCCACCGCGGCGCCACCCACCTCGCGCTGCTCGGCCCCGGGTGCCACCAGCGCTCGCGCCGCGGTCAGTGCGTCGCCTAACCGACCCTCGTTGCGGAACGCGATCACCTGCCACCACCGCACAATCCCCTCCGTCTCCGGGCCAGCCGACAGCAGGCGCGCCGACAACATCCGGTCCGCCTCCGCATAGTCGTCCGCGTGGATGGCGTTCACCGCCATCATGATGGCGGCGTCCGATGACGGATCGAGCGCGGCGGCTTGGCGCTCAGCCTCGTCCGCTTCGCGCTCGCGCCCGCCCCGCCCGATCACACCCACGAGCGCGATCCACGGCGTCGCCGATCGCGGCTGGCGCCGCACCCACTCGCGTGCCACCCGCTCGCTCGCGGCAAGCGAGTCCGCCATGACGTACGCCTGGACGAGGTTGTCGAACGCGACGCAGGTCGCGCACAGCGGCTGCGCGGCAATCACTGCGTTCGAGTCCATGCCGATCACGTGTCGCAAGTGCGGCACGGCCCCGAGGAAATCTCCGGCGGCGATGAGCGCCGTGGCGAGCGCAATGTGTCCCTCGGGCTCCAGCGGATAGCGCGTCGCCAACGACTCGGCGATTTCCATCCGGTTGGGGTCGTACGTCACGGACGCCCACGCGGTCTCGATGATGAGCCGCTCGCGCTCGCTGGCTCGCGGTGCGAGCCGCCTGGCGCGAACCATCAGCGCCGGTGCCTCGAGCGAGCCGAGGTCGCTCGCGCACTGCGCGGCATAGTACGCGGCCATGGCGAACGATGTGTCTTCGCCTAACGCATCGAGGAACAACGATCGCGCCAGCCGCGTGTCGCCGTGGTCGTACAAGGCGCGCAGGCCGGCGGCGAAGAACCGGGCCGCGATGGGCGACGACGTAGTGACGATCTCGTGCGGTGCGTGCGACTGCCTAACGGACCCCAGGGCGTCGTCCACCGTCCCGGCCGCGGCGTCCGGCGGCTGCTCGTCGGAGTGCACGGCGCGCGCACCGTACAATGCGCCGGCGGCCACGAGGAGCGCCGCGGCCGCCGCGAGCCACACCCGAGAGCGTCGCACAAATGAGTACCGCGCCCCGCCGTCGTCGGCGGCCTCTAACTCGGCCTCCTCTGGCTCTGGCTCCGGCGCGAGCTCGTCGCTCGCTCGCGAAGGCGGCGCGACCGTTGTGGGAGCTGGCGTCGCAACCGGTGCATCCGCCATACGTGGCGCCGGCGTTGTCCGCGCCCGAATCGCCGCCACCAACGCCTGCGTTTCCGCCGAGGGCTCGGCGTCGAACTCGTCGCGGGCGCGCTGGACGAAATTTTCGTAGGCGCGCAACGCACCGGTCCGGTCGCCCAATCGATCGAGGAGCGCGATCAGCCGACGGTGCGACCGCTCGTCGTCGGGCGCGCGCTCGGCGGCCCACCGCGACCACCGCACCGCTTCGGTGCCGGAACCGGTCCCCTCGCAGCGGTCGGCGAGCGCCCAAGCCGATTCGATGGCCTGTTGGCGTCGTCGCGCACGCTGCTGCGCCAGCCACTCGTCGAACTCGTTCGACGCTCCGGTCACGAAAAACCCGTGCAGCAGATCGCCACCGTAGAGCTCGAGCGCTGCCGCGGATTCGCCGCGTGCGAGCGCATCATCAAATGCGCGCGCGTCGCACCAGAACGAATCGGACACGATGCCCAGATCTTCGCCGCCGTGTCCCTGCACGATGTCCGCACCCAACGTGCGCCGGAGAAAGTGCACGGCTTGTCGGAGGGCGCTGCGAGCACGGTCGCCATCCATCTCCGGCCACAGCAGCGCGAGGATGGTGTCTCGACGGTGGTAACCGGCGGGAGTGGCGATCGCCAGGTACGCGAGCAGGGCCAGGCGCTTGGGCTGACGCAGGATCGAGAGGAACTCGTGCCCGCTGTCGTCGCGCAGATCGAGGCCGCCAAGCGTGCGAAGGCGAATCATGGAATCGAGTGCGCTTGTTGCAATCTGGCCGGAGCTCGATGGGGCCGCGGCACATTGAAACGTGTGGCGCGTTCTGGTCCATAGTACTGGCTCAGGGCGCGGTCGGGAAGGCGGGCAGGGCGTCAGAATGCGGTGAAGCGACGTGGCTCGGGCCGGAACGATGCCGCGAGTCGCGGGCGACGTCGCGCTGGTTTACCTTCATCGCACTGCGTACGAAATGCTGGATCGCCTCTCCTGAGAGCAGCAATGACGCTTGACGCTTCGACCAACTTGGCAACGGCCGCGGAGGCCGGCGCCGGTGCGCCGCCCTCCGCCTCCACTGCGTCCGACCGTGCGCCGTCGCGCGTCTCGCGTGCGGCCGATTCGTTGCGCGCATCGCAGATCCTTCGCATTGCCGCCGAGATTCGCGCGCTGACGTCGGCCGGCAAATCCATTTGCAATCTGACGGTGGGCGACTTCAGTCCGCGCGAATTTCCAGCGCCGGCCGAGTTGGTGGCGGGATTGCAGGACGCGCTCCGGGCTGGGGAGACGAACTATCCGCCGTCGAGCGGCCTGCCCGAACTGCGCGATGCGATCGCGACGTTTTCTGGAGCGCGCCTCGGTCTCTCGCTCTCCGGGGAGAACGTGGTGGTGGCGTCGGGCGCGAGACCGGCGATCTACGCGGCGTACCGGACCCTGCTCGATCCCGGCGATGCGGTGGTGTATCCCGCGCCGTCGTGGAACAACGCAGACTATTGTCAGATGGTCGGTGCGACGCCGCGAGCCGTGGTGTGTTCCGCGGCGGATTCGTTCCTGCCGACGCGGGCCGCGCTCGAAGCCGCGGTGCGCGGCGCGCGCTTGCTCGTGCTCAACTCGCCGCTCAACCCGGCCGGCACCGCATTCGACGCCGACACGCTGCGGGACATCAGCGAGCTGGTGCTGGCGGAGAACACGCGCCGCGGCGCGGGTGAGCGTCCGCTGTTCCTGCTGTACGATCAGGTGTACTGGATGCTGACGTTAGGCAACGTGCGCCACGTGCATCCGGTGATTCTGTGTCCGGAGATCGAGCCGTACGTGATCACGGTGGATGCGATCTCGAAGGCGTTCGCGGCCACGGGCGTGCGCGTCGGCTGGGCAATGGGCCCGGCCGACGTGGTGCGGCACATGGCGGACTTCCTGAGTCACGTCGGGGCGTGGGCGCCGCGCGCGGCGCAGATCGCCACCGCGCGGTTGTTAGGCGATGGCGAATCGGTCGACACGTACCATCAGTCGATGCACGCCGCGATCGCGGCGAGGCTGGGCGCGATCCACGCCGCATGCGGCGCGATGCACGCGGTGGGGCTGCCCGTTACGTCGCTGCCGCCGGTCGGCACCATCTATGGTAGTGTGCGCCTGGAATTGGATGGCCGTCTGACGCGCGACGGTCGAGTACTTCGGGGCAGCGAGGATGTCCGGCGATACCTGCTCCAGGAGGCAGGCGTCGCGGCGATTCCCTTCCAGGCGTTCGGCGTTCCGGACGACGGCGGCTGGTTCCGATTTTCGATCGGGGCGGTCTCCGTTTCGGCGCTCGAGTCGGGCCTCGCGAGGATGCGCGCCGCGATCGAGTAGGCCGAGCCGCGCTGTTTTCACCCCACAATCGAGGTTGTGCACGCCCGGGTCTGGGCCACTCGCCCCGTATCCGTTGCGACGCGCCGCACGTTCATACACAATAACACAATGATTTTGTTGTGAATTCTCTAATTCACAATACCGCATCGTGTTATGTGTAGTGTGTGGCCGGTGTCTCTCGATTCTGCGGGGTGGACTATGCGTACAATCTCCGGGGCCGTTCCGCCCGGCGTTCGGCTCGCCGTGCGCTGCGGGTTCGTCGTGGCGATCGTTCTCGCGCCCTTGGCTTGCGGTGAGAGCTCACCCACGCGGCCGTCGCCCCAAGTAATCGCGTCGGGGAAGCAGATCTTCCGGTTCGATACCTACGGCGACGAAAAGTTCTGGACCGACACGCTGCACATGAACACCATCATCCAGAACAACGTGGATCCAACCACCGCGTTGGCGGTCGGGCTCAAGGTGGATGCGGACACGCTGCCGCCGGCGGTGGTTCAGGCCATCCAGGCCGGGCAGGTGGATCTCCACAGTCCGGCCACGACGGTGCTGCTGCTCAAGTTGGGCGCGGTGGTCGGCGTGAAGGCGACCGTCGATTCCAACAACAACATCACCAGGCTCGGCATCACGTGCGCGCTCTGCCACTCGACCGTGGACAATCGCATTGCACCGGGCATCGGCTCGCGCCTCGATGGTTGGCCTAACCGGGATCTCAATCCGGGCGCGATCATCGCGCTCTCGCCCGCGCTCACGGCGGCGCAGAAGGCCGTGTACAACTCGTGGGGCGCCGGGAAGTACGACCCGCGGTTCAACTTCGATGGCCAGAACGGCCCTACGGTGATTCCGCCCGCGTACGGCCTGGCCGGCATCCACAGCGAGACCTTCACTGGGGACGGCCAGCAAGTCGCCTATTGGAACCAATACGTCGCCGTCACGCAGATGCACGGGCTCGGCTCGTTCTCGGATCCGCGGTTAGGCATCAACATCGTGCAGTCGCCCGACTCGGTCGCTCCGCAGCTCCCGGCGCTGCAAGCCTACGAGCTCAGCCTCGCCGCACCGGCGCCGCCCGCCGGCAGCTTCGACGCGAGCGCCGCCGCACGGGGAAAGCAAATCTTCGAAGGCCAGGGAAAGTGCTCCACCTGTCACGTCGGCTCGACGTTCACCGATGCGAACGAGCGGCTGCACCAGCTGTCGGAGATCCCCACCGATTCCACGTATGCCTTACGCACGGCCACGAAGATGTGGCGCACGTCACCGCTGCGCGGTGTGTGGCAGCACCCGCCGTACTTTCACGACGGCAGCGCGGCCACGTTGCTCGACGTCGTGAACCGATACGACTCGGCGAAGGGACTCAAGCTCAGCGATCAGCAGAAGGCGGACCTGGTGCAGTACCTCCTCTCGCTCTGACGCACGCTCGCGAGATACGCACGCATCCGGACCACGAATACCTGACGTTTCGCTGACTGCGTCCGGCTCTCTCATCGAGAGAGCCGGACGTGCATGCGCCCGCTGACAATCGCTCCTGCTGAGATCGGCGAGTGTTGACGTAGCGGTGACATGTTGATAACGTCGCCGAATCCAGGTCTACTCGCTGGGAGACGATGTAGGCACTCCCGATCCTCTCTCCCGCATGCAGGAGGTTACGTGCGAACCTGTCGTGTCTTTACATCCGCGGCGCTGCTCACGCTCTTGTGCAGCCCAGCCGCATTCGCGCAGCGGACCATCCACGGAACGGTGGTCGACATCGAGTCGAGCGCGCCCATTCTCTCCGTGCGTGTGGCCGTCAAAGGCGCACCCGTTGGCGCCTACTCGGACGCCGCAGGCAAGTTCACCATCAACAATGCCCCGGCCGGCGCGATCACGCTCCAAGCTCGACGCATCGGGTATGCGGCGAAGGACATCCCGCTGACAGCCGATCAAAACGAAATCACGATCCAACTCAAGGCTGACGTTCTGCAACTCAGCCAGATGGTCATCACCGGACAGGCGACGCAGGTTTCGAAAGCGAACCTCGCCAACGACGTCGGTACGGTGGGCGCCGAAGACATCTCACATACCCACGCGGCCACGTTGGACGACGCGCTCACCGGAAAGGTCGCCGGTGCCAACATCACGGCGAATTCCGGCGCGCCCGGCGGCGGCATGCAGATCCAGATGCGTGGCGTCACGTCGATCTTCGGCAACTCGGAGCCGTTGTACGTGGTGGACGGTCTGCCCATCTCCAACACCACCGTCCAGAATGGTTTAAACGCCGTCACCCAATCCGCTGGCGGAATGGGCGCCTCCAATCAGGACAATGGCGTGAATCGCATCGCTGATCTGAATCCGTCCGACATAGCGACGATCGAAATTCTGAAGGGACCCTCAGCTGCCGCGATTTACGGATCGGAAGCAGCCAACGGCGTGGTCGTGATCACGACCAAACGCGGCCAAGCGGGCAAGCCGCACTTCTCCTTCACGCAGCGGCTCGGAACCAACGAGCTCGAACATAAGATTGGTCTGCGCCGCTTTTCGCTCGCCGATGCGCAATCGTTCGCGTCGAACTTCGGCATCGACCCGGGCACGGTTCAATCCTGGTTCCAGGACAACGGCGGCTTCCACGACTTCGAGCAGCAAGCGTTCGGCGACAAGAGCCTGTCGTACGAGTCCGACCTGAGTGTGAGCGGAGGCAGCGAAAACACGCAGTACTTCGTGTCCGGTCTTGCCTCACACGACAACGGCATCATGAAAAACACCGGATACGACAAGCAGTCGCTGCGTGCAAACCTGACGCAGCTCTTCGGGTCGAAGCTCAAGGTGGACGTGAATACGAACCTGATTCACTCGCTCACGAAGCGCGGCATCAGCAACAACGACAACGTGAACGTGAGCCCGTACATCGTCTTCTCGGCGACGCCGTCATTCTTCGACTTCAAGCCCGTGAACGGCGTCTATCCGGCGAATCCATTCCTCAGCAACGGCAGCAACGTGCTGCAGACCATCGCGCTCGTGCGCACGCCCGAGGATGTGTATCGCTTCCTCGGGTCCGTCGATGCGACGTACACGGTGTTCACGAGTGGTCCGCAAAGCTTGCAAGCCGTCTTGAACCTCGGCATCGACCACTACGCCTACAACTCGAATCTCTACTCGCCGCCATCGCTCATCTGGGAGCCGGCAGACGGCTTCGATGGCACGGCGACCGACGAGAACGCGTCGGAGACGCGCGCGCCCGTGGCGCTCACGCTCAAGCATCAGTATTTGAACGGCGACAATGGATTTTCGGCCACCACGTCGCTCGGCGTGCGGCGCGGCTACGATGATCTTTCGACGACAAACGTCGTGACCCAGAACCTGCTCGCGACAGAGTCGAACATCGACCGCGGATCGGCAGTCAACGTATTTGAAAACCGCCAGTCTACCAGGACGCTGGCGCTGTTCGGACAAGAGGAAGTGCTGTTGCTCGATCAGAAGCTCTATCTCTCGGCCGGCCTCCTTGGGCAGCGCAGCACGAACAACGCATTCGTGAACCGTATGTACTACTTCCCGAAGTTCGCGGCCTCGTACCGGCTGCCAACCTTCGGCGTGTTCAACGAGTTCAAGCTTCGCGCAGCGTTCGGCGAGACAGGCAACGAACCGAACTATGGCGACAAGTTCACGTCGTTCACGTTCGTCACGAACGGCGGCCTGAACGGCGCGTCAATTGGCGGTACGGTCGCCGATCCTGACTTGCACCCGGAACGCGAGCGTGAAATCGAGGCCGGTATCGATGCGGCGCTCTTCAATTCGCGGATGTCGATCTCGCTGACGGGCTACCAGAAGGACAACACCGACCTGCTGCTGCAGGCCGCGCTCGCGCCGAGCACCGGCTTCGGCACGCGTATCTTCAACGGCGGGTCGATTCGGAATCGCGGTGCCGAGGTCTCGCTCAGTGGCTTCCCGATTCAGAGCAAGGATTTTACCTGGAATGCGCGCGTGACCTTCAGTCGCAACGAAGGCACCGTGACCAACCTGCCGGTGCCCGCGTTCGAAGCGCCTAACGCGTTCGCGGCGATCTTCGGCGAAGGCTTCATCCAGCAGGGACACTCGCCATCGCAGCTCGTGGGTCTCGACTCCTTGGGCAACTTGATTCAGATGGGTGACGCCCAACCGAAGTACATCATGGGCTTCTCGAGCGATTTCGCCATCGGCCCGGTCCACCTGTATGGCCTGTTCGACTGGCACCATGGCGGCAACGTCGTGAACCTCACGCAGACGCTCTTCGATCTGAACGGCACCTCCGCGGATACGGCGGCTGCAAGCGTTCGCGCCAACAAGTTCTTCAGCGGCGAGACGGCGTACATCGAAGACGCGTCGTTCGTCAAGCTGCGCGAGCTCACCCTGTCGTACGAGCTGCCGTCCGGGCTCGTGCACAGCATGTTTGGGAACGCGGCGTCTTCCGTTAGGCTCGAGGCCAGCGGGCGCAATCTCTACACCTGGACGCCCTACAAGGGTCTGGATCCGGAAGTGAGCAACTTCGGCAACCAGAACATCAACCGCGGACAGGATGTCGCGCCGTATCCCCCGGCACGGAGCTTCTTCTTCACCCTGGGGGTGGACTTCTAATGCGCCCAACATTCCAGTCCCCAGCGGTTTTCCTTTCGCGTGTCAGGAGCGTTATGCGAGCTCGTCACCTTGCGCTGGCGCTCGGCGTACTCTCGGTCGCGGCGTGTAGCGACGTCAATCGCCCCGATCTGAACAACCCGAGCGTGAGCGATTTCTCCAAAATCACCACGCAATCGCAGATCGCGGCGATCGCGGTGGGCGTCATGAATTCGGATCGCGGGCGCCTCGAGTTCGCAATCCAGTCGGGCGAGATCATTGGCCGCGATGCCTTCCAGCTCACCACCTCTGAGCCGCGCTGGGTCACGCAATTGCTCGGCCCTAGCATCGATCCCAGCGGCTTCATTGGCACAGCGCTGTGGCCGTACGACGGGATCCGCTTGGCGAACATCGGCATTGACGGCGTGGATGTATCGACAGGCGTAGTAGACGACGCGCAGAAGTCCTCGACCGAGGGATATCTGCGCACCATGAAAGGATTGATGTTGCTGCGTGCCATCGAGTCCCGTGACACAGCGGGCGTTCCCATCGCTGTTGACATTCCGGCCACGGATCCGCCCGCGCCGCTCGTCTGCAAGGCGGACGCGCTACGGTACCTCGTTGCGCTGCTCGATACGGCAGACGCTCAGCTGCAAGCCGGCGCCGGCGAGCCGTTCCCGTTTTCCCTGCCGTCCGGGTTTGCCGGTTTTGACGATCCGGCCTCGTTCGACAAGTTCAACCGTGGCCTCGCCGCCAAGGCGAACGCGTACCTCGCGTTCCGCGACTTCGGTACAAGCGGCAGCATCGATGCGGCGGCGGTTTCCGCCGCTGACGCAGATCTCGCGGCGTCGTTCATCGATACGACGAACGTAGCGAACCTGAACCTCGGACCAGTATACGTCTACAGCACGAACACCGGCGACGCCACGAGCGGAATGTTCGGTGATCCCGCCACCACCACCATTCGGGCAAACCCGCGTGTCGAGACCGAATCAGATCCGGGCGACCAGCGCGTGGTGAGAGATGTCGTAGCGACGACACCGCTGAGCAACGCTGGTGCGGGTCCGTCAAGCATCACGTTCGATCTCTATCTCTCGCCGACGACGCCGACGCCGATCATGCTGAACAAGGAGCTGGTCTTGCTCCGCGCCGAAGTCGAGTGGGGCCAGGCCAACCTCTCGCAGGCGCTGGCGCTGGCGAATTACATCCGGACCAACGATGGCGGCTTGGCTGCAAAGTCGCTCAGCAGCTCCACGGACATCCTGAACCAAATCCTGTACGAGAAGAGGTTCTCGCTGCTATGGCAGAGCCCGGATCGGTGGTACGACTCTCGTATGTTTGGCAAGTTGAACGGCAGCAATCCTCCGGTGGGACTCGGACTGGAGAACGGACTACCGCCGCTGTACAACGTTCCGCTTCCGCAAGGAGAAATCGACGCCCGGGGTGGAGATTTGACGAAAACGTGCTCGGCACCCTGAGAACCTTTTGGACTGCGATGTGAGGCGCGGCCTCGGCCAGTTAGCCGGGGCCGCGTCTTTTTGCCGTTGGGCGGCACGCCCGTTGCGCGCCGGCAACTTTGGCCACATTGTCAGGGTGGAACCCGCTCGGGGTGCAGAATGTCTCTCGTGGTGTCGAGGACAGAACGTGCGGTGAGGCGCGCCACGGTCGCAGTCCTGATTGGTGTGTGCCTAACTGCGAGCACCGCCTGCGCACACCACGAGCCGACATCCGGCCTCGCCCGCTCCGGCGACGGCGGAACGATCACGTCGAAGGAGCTGCGCACCCTCGACGATCGCGATGCCTACACCGCGATCGCGCTCCTCAGGCCATCCTTGCTCAAGAGCCGCGGCCGCACGAGCATCCTCCTCGACACGCCCGACCAACCCGAAGTGTACGTCGACGGGATGTACTACGGACCGTTCGACACGCTTCGCCAACTGCCGGTGCACGAGCTCGAGGAAATTCGCTTCCTCGACGTCGGCGACGCGACGATCCGCTACGGGATGGGACATCCCTCGGGCATCATCGACATCACGTCGTTGCATTGACCTTGGGGTCGAGGCGTCAGCCGTGGACCCATGATACGATGAGAGCAATCGCGGCGCCGGACATGAGCAACGCCACGATGCCGCCGAGCACGTTGAGTCCCCATCCATTGCGATGCTCGCGCATCACCGTGCGGTTGTTGCAGATCATCAGGATCACGACCACGAGCGGCGGCGCGAGCAACCCGTTCACCACGGCCGACCATACCAAGAGCCGCATCGCGTTCAGGTGCGCGAACGCGAGCGCCATACCCAACAACATCGCGGCGGCCATCACGGCGTAGAACGGCCCGGCGCTGCGCGGCGTTTCGTCCATACCGGTGCGCCACAGCGCGGCTTCGCCTAACGCATAGGCCGCCGAGCCGGCCAGCACCGGGACGCCGAGCAGGCCGGTGCCGACGATGCCGGCGGCGAACAACACCGTCGCGCCGGGCCCGGCCAGCGGACGGAGCGCGGCCGCTGCCTCCGCCGCCGTGTTGATTACCGGGTGCGTCGCGTGCAGCGTTGCGCCGGTGGTGAGGATGATGAAGTACATGATGGCCTGGGAGACGAACATCCCCGCACGCACGTCGCGCGTGGCGCCCACGAGCGACCGGTGCACGGCCCATCGGGAGCGCCGCCGCCCACCGTTAGGCGAAGCGTGCTCCTCCTGCTCGGCGTTCTGCGCGGCTTGCCAGAAGAAGAGATACGGCGAGATCGTGGTGCCCAGGATCGCGACGATCATCAGCAGGTAGTCGTGATCCACCGACACCCGCGGCGCGAATGTGCCTAACGCAACCCCTCGCCACGCGGGGCGCGCGAAGAACGCCGCGACCACATACGCGAACAGCACCACCGTCAGCCACTTGAAGATGCGCGTCATGCGCTGGTACGACGCGAACACCAGCAGCGCGAGAATGAGGAGGGTAAAGAGCGGCACGAACCACAGCGCAGGTGCGCGCGTGAGGAGCTCCGCGGACGCACCCATCCCGCCCAGGTCCGCCGCAATGTTGATGGTATTGCCCGCGAAGAGCAGCAGGCACACCAGCCAGAGGAGCCAGCGCGAGTAGTGCACGCGCAGCACGTTCGCCAATCCGCTCTCGGCGACGACCCCCACGCGCGCGCACATCGTCTGCACGGCCGCCATCAGCGGCATGCACACGATTGCCGTCCAGAGCAAGCCGTACCCGAATGCGGCGCCGGCCTGCGAATATGTCGCAATGCCCGAAGGATCGTCGTCGGCCGCGCCGGTGATCAACCCCGGCCCGAGCTCTCGCACCCAGCGGCCGATGCCCGTCCTCCCCCGCGCGCGTTCTTCCGAAACGCGCGCCTGCGCAACAACCCGGTCGTGCGCGCGGCCACGCAACGCCACACGCACGACCGTTCAGTTAGGCCACAGGCCGGCGGCCCGTGGCTAACCGCACGACCAACAGAATCAGTGCGATCACGAGCAATAGATGAATGAGCCCGCCCGCCACGTGAAATACGCCGAAGCCCAGGGCCCACAACACCACGAGAATGACGATCAGCGTCCAAAGCATGGCATCCTCCGCCGCAGAGTGCCTCGCCATCCCCATCGATCGCCGGCGAGTGACCGCGTGAAAAGCAACTGTCGTGCCTGTGTCCGTAATCGAGCACGTCGTATGGGACCCCAACCGTACGCGACCGGGCCCCGTCCACGATTAGATGGCTCTGACCGGCCTTCGGAACACGATATGCAAAACCCGGCCGCACGATTCCATCGCACCGACATCGCTCGCGCGACGCCGGCGAGTTTGGACGCGCGGCGTGTTCGCGCACACGCGGAGGATTGGATGCAGGGCAGTCGATGGGCCAGCTCGTGGATCGCGTTCGCGACGATCGTGACGTCGGTCGCCGCGTGTCGCGGCGAGCACGCACCGATGGCGATGGCGGCGACAGGGAGCGCACCGCCGGCCAGCGCCGGTGCCGAAGCACCAGGCGCTCCCCCTCCCGGATCGTGGCCCCTCCCCGGACGCAACGCGCAAGGTTGGCGCTACAGCCCGCTCGCACAAATCACCGCCGACAACGTCAAGAATCTCCAAGTCGCGTGGACATTCTCCACAGGCACCGCGCGCGGCTTCGAAGGCCAACCACTCGTCGTCGACAGCACGATGTACGTGGTGTCGCCGTATCCCAATCACGTCTTCGCGCTCGATCTCACGAAAACCGGCGGCCCGGTGAAGTGGCACTACCTGCCCACCACGGCCCCCGCGTCGCAAGGCGAAGCGTGCTGCGATGTCGTCAATCGCGGCGCGTCCTACGCCGACGGCAAAATCGTGTTCAATCGCCTGGACAACCACACCGTCGCGCTCGATGCGAAGACGGGGAAGGTGGTGTGGGACACGAAGCTCGACTCCATCGAGGAAGGCTCGACGATGACGATGGCGCCGCTCATCGCCGGGAACGTGGTCCTCGTCGGCAACAGCGGCGCTGAGTTAGGCGTGAAGGGATGGGCGGCCGGGCTCGACCTCGGTACCGGCGCGGTGCTCTGGCGCGCGTACTCCACCGGCCCCGACAGCGTCGTGAAGATCGGCGCCGATTTCAGGCCGTACTATCCGCAATACAAAGGAAAGGACCTCGGCGTCTCCACGTGGCCGCCCGACCAATGGAAGTTAGGCGGAGGCACCGTGTGGGGATGGATCACGTACGACCCCGAGCTGAACCTCATCTACTATGGTACGGCGAACCCGGGCGTCTGGAATCCGGACATGCGCCCCGGCGACAACCTGTGGAGCGCGGGCGTGTTCGCGCGCGACCCCAAGACCGGCGACGCCCACTGGGCGTACCAGTTCACGCCGCACGACTCGTGGGACTACGACGGCGTGAACGAGAACATTCCGGTCGACCTCACGATCGATGGCCAGGCGCGCAAGGTGATCGTGCACTTCGATCGCAACGGTTTCGCCTACACGATCGATCGCGCGACCGGCCAGGTGGTCGTCGCCCAACCGTATCAATCGCTCAACTGGGCAACGGGCGTGGATCCGCAAACGGGGAAGCCCGTGCGCGTGCCGTCCAAGGAAACGCATCAAGGCGTGAACACCACCGACATCTGTCCGTCGTCGACGGGTGCGCGCGACCAACAGCCGGCGGCATTCTCGCCGCGCACCGGTCTGTTCTATACGCCGAGTACCGATCTCTGCATGGACTACAAAGGGCTCAAGGCGAGCTATATCGCGGGCACTCCGTATTTGGGCGCTGACGTTCGCATGTACGCGGGCCCCGGCGGATGGAACGGCCGCGGGCAAGTCATCGCGTGGAACGCGGCCACGGGCAAGAGGGTGTGGGCGATCACCGAGCGCTTCCCGGTGTGGAGCGGTCCGGTGGTGACGGGAAGCGACGTGCTGTTCTACGGCACGATGGATGGATGGTTCAAGGCCGTGAGCGCGCGCACGGGGCAGGAGCTCTGGAAGTTCAAGGTGGGGTCGGGGATCGTCGGCAATCCGATGACGTATCAAGGTCCGGACGGGAAGCAGTACGTGGCGGTATACTCGGGAATCGGCGGCTGGCTGGGCGCGATCGCACTCGGTTTGTCGGCGAGCGATCCGACCGCTGCGTTAGGCGCGACCGGTGCCATGCCCGACCTGCCCAAGTACACGGCGCCGGGCGGCATGCTCTACGTGTTCGCGTTGCCATGACGTGGATCGCGATTCGGCTGGCAACCGCTCTCGGCGTCGCGGCCTTCGCCGCCGCCGCCTCCAACGGCACGCCATCCCCGGCGCGCGCCCGGGCCTTACGCGTGTGCGCCGACCCCAACAACATGCCGTTCAGCGACAGCGCCGGTCATGGCTTCGAGAACCGCATCGCTTCGCTCATCGCGCGCGACCTCCACGAGCCCGTGCAATACACGTGGTGGGCGCAACGACGCGGCTTCGTCCGCAATACGCTCAGCGCCGAGCGCTGCGACGTCGTCATCGGGATCATCGCGGGCGACGAACAACTGAGTACCACGACGCCGTACTATCGCTCGACATACGTGTTCGTCACGCGCCGCTCGAGCCGGCTGCGTCTGGCGTCGATGGACGATCCGCGCCTGCACCACGTGCGCATCGGGATTCACGTCATCGGCGACGACTACAACAGTCTGCCGCCCGGCGTCGCGCTCGCAGGGCGCGGCATCGTGCAGAACGTGGTGGGCTACAGCATTTACGGCAACTACGCGCAAGAGAGTCCGCCCTCGACGCTCATCAGTGCCGTCGCGCACGGCAAAGTGGACGTCGCGATCGCATGGGGACCGCTCGCCGGCTACTACGCGGCGCGTTCGCGCGTACCGCTCGACGTGTCGCCGGTTACCAACGCAATGGCGGGACACGGCATCCCGTTCTCGTACGCGATCGCCATGGGCGTGCGGAAGGGAGACTCGACGCTGCGCGGCTCGTTGGAACGGGAGCTCCACACCCGCCGCGACGCGATTCGCCGGATACTGCAGGAATACCGCGTTCCGTTAGTCAGCGATGATGGCGGCGCCGAGCCTCAAGCGCGTGCGAATGTGGAGCATGCGGCGCCTGCCGTCGCACCGCACACCGCGTCAGGAGGAACGCCATGAGGATCGCGCCGAACGTGGCCACGTCGATCGCGGTCGCCGCGGCGCTGCTTGCCGCGGTCGGCTGCAAGCAGCAGCCGGCGCCGGCCGCCAGCGGAAATGTCACGATGGCGTCGGCCGGTGTCCTGTCGCCTCGCATCACGCCGACGGCATCGAACGGCGTCTTACCCGGCATTCATCCAACGGTCTTCTTCGGCGACGTCCACAATCCATACGCCGGCGATGCGGGCGCCGCAAACGAGGGGCGCCAACTGTTCGTGCAGTACAACTGCTCGGGATGTCACGGTGGGCGCGCCGGCGGCGGCATGGGTCCGAGCCTGCGCGACAGCCTCTGGACCTACGGGAGCAGCGATGCCCAACTCCTTGGCACCATCACCGAAGGCCGCTCGGCGGGCATGCCGGCGTGGGGCGGCCGCATCCCGACGGACCAGATGTGGAAGATCATCACGTACATCCGGGCGTTAGGCACGCCGCAGGAACCGGACGCGCCGCCGCCCCCGGTGGACGTACCGATCCCGAAGTGAGCGCGCCATGATACGCGTGTCGCGTCGTCGGGCGCCGCTCGTCTTTGCGTTAGGCGCATGCGGCATGGCGGGGTGCGGGCCGCTGAACACGCTTGCCCGCGACGGCACGACCGCGAGCAGCGAGACGTCACTGGGCTGGTTCCTCGTCATCGTCTCGTGCACGGTGGTGCTCATGGTCACCATTCTGGTGCTCGCGGCGTGGGCGCGCTCGCGCCGACGCCAAACGCGCGACGACGTGGTGTTCACCGGCAGCTCCGGCCTTCCATGGATTGCATGGGGCGGCGTCGTGATCCCGTCCATCGTGCTCGTCGCCGCGTTTCTCTTCACCATCGGAACGCTCGACGCGGTCGCCGCGCCGGAGCGCGCGCCGGCAGCGACCATCCAGATCATCGGACATCAGTGGTGGTGGGAAGTCCGCTACGAGGGAGTCGGCCCCGCGCAGGGCGTGGTGACGGCGAACGAGATCCACGTCCCGGTGGGCGAGCCCGTTAGGCTCGAGCTCTCGACGAGCGATGTGATCCACAGCTTCTGGGTGCCCGAGCTCGCGGGCAAGACGGACCTCATCCCGGGACAGACCAACACCACGTGGATCGAAGCGCGGCACGCGGGCGTGTTCGGCGGCACGTGCGGCGAGTACTGTGGTGCGCAGCACGCACACATGCAGATCCGCGTCATTGCCGATCCGCCCGCCCGGTTCCAGCAATGGCTCGTGGACCAGCGCGCGCCGGCCGGACAAGCGAGCGCGCCGAGCACGGCCGACGGATTGCGCGTGTTCATGACGTCGGGATGCGCGAACTGCCACAGCATCCGCGGCACGCTCGCGGGCGGCGCCGTGGGCCCCGACCTCACCCACATCGCGTCGCGAACCACGATCGCCGCCGGCGCGCTGCCTAACACGGAAGCCAACTTGATGGGCTGGATCGTCGGGGCGCAGGCCATCAAGCCCGGCAGCGACATGCCGACCATCGCCGTACCCGCACGCGATCTGCAGTCGCTGGCCGCGTACCTCGAGACGCTCAAATAGAGGAATCGCCGTGGCCACCATCGCACCCATCTCGACCGCACCCATCGAGCGGCTCCACGAGACGTGGGAATCGCGCCCGGGCCTGTACGGCATCCTCGCGACGGTCGACCACAAGACCATCGGCAAGCGCTATCTCGTGACCGCGGTGATCTTCCTCATCATCGGGGGCATCGAGGCGCTGGTCATGCGCGTCCAACTCGCGCACGCGGACACGCACCTGTTGTCGCCCGAGGCGTACAACCAGCTCTTCTCGATGCACGGCATCACGATGATGTTCTGGTACGCCTCGCCGATCCTGTCCGGCTTCAGCAACTACATCTGGCCGCTGATGCTCGGCTCGCGCGACATGGCGTACCCGCGCGTGAACGCGCTCAGCTATTGGACGTTCCTTGCGTCCGGCATCTTCATCTACACGGCGCTGTGCATCGGACAGGCGCCTAACGACGGATGGTTCGGGTACGCGCCGGTTTCGCTGCAGCCGTACAATCCGGGGCTCAACATGGACTTCTACGCCCTCGGACTGATCTTCCTCACCGTGTCGACGACCGTCGGTGCCATCAACTTCATTGGCACCGTGATGAAGATGCGCGCACCGGGCATGTCGCTGAACCGGCTGCCGATCTTCGTGTACGGGACGATGACCGCGTCGTTCGCGGCGATCTTCGCGCTGCCGGCGCTCACCGCGGGATGCGTGTTCCTGTACCTCGAGCGCCAGTTTCACATGCACTTCTTCGACGCCGCCCAGGGAGGCAGTCCGCTCCTCTGGCAGCACCTGTTCTGGATCCTGGGCCACCCGTGGGTCTACATCATCGTGCTGCCGGCAATGGGCATGGTGTCGGAAATGATTCCGACATTCTGCCGGCGCCCGCTCGTCGGATATCCGTATGTCGCGCTGTCGACGATCGCCACGGGCCTCATCGGCTTCGGCGTGTGGGTGCACCACATGTTCGCCACCGGGCTCCCGGCGGTGTCGATGTCGTTCTTCAGCGGCGCGAGCTTTCTCATCACGATCCCGAGCGCGATCGCGGTGTTCGCCTGGATCGCCACGATGTGGTTGGGCAAGCCCGTCTGGAAAACGCCCTTGCTCTTCGCCGCCGGATTCGTGGTGCTGTTCGTGATCGGCGGCGTCTCGGGTGTCGTGACCGCCGCGGTGCCGTTCGACTGGCAGGTAACCGACACGTACTTCGTGGTCGCGCACATCCACTACGTGCTCATCGGCATCAACGTCTTCCCGGTGATCGGGGCGTTCTATTATTGGATCCCGAAGATGACCGGCCGGATGATGGACGAGACGTTAGGCAAATGGAATTTCTGGACGATGTTCATCGGCTTCAACCTCGGCTTCTTCCCGATGCACATCGCCGGCCTGTTAGGCATGCCTCGGCGCGTCTACACGTATCCGGCGAGCGCCGGCTGGGACACGGTGAACCTCATCACGACGATCGGAGCGTTTCTCTTCGCCATCGGCGTGCTGCTGTTCGTGATCAATTTCTTCGTGAGCCGCCGGCGCGGTGCGTTCGCGGGGTCCAATCCGTGGGACGCGGGCACGCTCGAGTGGGCCATGGAGTCGCCGCCGCCGCCGTACAACTTCGCCGTTATCCCGATCATTCGGAGCCGGCTGCCGTTGTGGGAGGATCAGTTAGGCGACGAGACGCCCGGCATGATCCCCGGTGAGGGACACAGCCACATCAGCGAGGGCGCCGTGCTCGCCGAAGGACGCGAGACGTTCGGCACGTCGCCGCTGGAGGCGGAGCCGTTGCACGTGCTCCACATGCCCGAGGACTCACTGTGGCCGTTCCTGCTCGCCATCGCCATGCTCGCCACCGCGTACGGGCTGGTGTTCGCCCAGTGGTGGCTGGCCATCCTCGGCGCGTTAGGCACGTTGGCCTGCCTCGTCGGATGGCTCTGGCCCCGGCATCTCGCGACCGGAGAACGCGCATGACGACCACCGCGTACGATCGCACCATTCCGTTAGGCGCTCACGAAGGGCGGGCGCCGGGCTGGTGGGCGATGGTGTGGACCATCGCCACCGAAGCGGCGTTGTTCGCCTTCCTCTTGTTCAGCTTCTTCTACCTCGGCTCGCAGTCGAGGTCGGCCTGGCCGCCCACGGGCCCGCTCGCGCTCAAGCTCTCGCTGCCCAACACGGTCATTCTGATCCTGTCGAGCATCGCGTACATGTGGGGCGAGCGGGGCATCCGCGCCGGGAATCGCGCGCGCCTCCGCGCCGGGTTGGCGATCGCGTTCATCCTCGGTCTCATCTTCATCATCATCCAGGGGATCGAGTGGAGCAACCAACCCTTCGGCGCACGCGACGGCGCTTTCGGATCGCTCTTCTACACGATCACCGGCTTCCACGGCGCGCACGTCGTCGTGGGGCTGCTGATGAACATGCTGGTTCAGATCTGGGCGGCGCGCGGCACGTTCACGCGCGAGTCGCACCTCGCCGTGACCAACGCCGGCATGTACTGGCACTTCGTCGACATCGTGTGGTTGTTCGTGTTCGCGTCGCTCTACGTCTCGCCGCGCCTTGGTTAGGCACTTGGGAGGGCTCGAGCCATGACCGTCGCACCCGCTGCGCACCGGCATACGCGCGCTGAAGGCTACGGCGCCGCATGGTTCGCCCTCCTCGGCGCGCCGGCCGCGTGGACCGTGTACGAGCTCTGCGCATACGCGCTCACCGCGCACGCGTGCTATCCGATGGACCACTTGCTCGACACGTCATCGGCCGGCGGCGCGTGGACCGCATCGCTCATCATCATGATCATCATGCTGATCGTTGCGCTGGTGTCGCTCGGCACCGCGACTCGCGTCTGGGGCCAGACGCAGACGCGCGTCGCCGAGGGACGCCCGCGTGGCGACCCCGAGCGCGCCGCCGTGTTCCACTATATGGCGTTCATGGGCATCCCGTTCGGCGTGCTGTTCAGCGCACTCATTGTATTCGGCCTCATCTCGCTCTTCGCCGTTCCGGCCTGCCGGTGATCGCGGGCGGCTCGACGATCGTTGGGCCGGGCGCCGTGTGGACAGCCTGGCAATGGACACCGTCTATCTCGGTGCCGCTCGCGCTGTGCACCGCGTGGTACACGATCGGCGTCCGAGCGCTGTGGCGGCGCGCCGGAGTGGGACACGGCGCGCGACGCTGGCAGGTGTGGTGTTTCGCGGGCGGCATCGTGACGCTCGCGATCGCGCTCCTCTCGCCGGTCGACGCGCTGGCGGAGACGCTCTTCTCGGCGCACATGGTGCAGCACCTGCTCTTGATGCTGGTCGCAGCGCCGCTCCTTGCGTTAGGCGAGCCACTCTTGCCGGCGCTGTGGGCGCTGCCGGGCGAGCGGCGCCTCGCGATCGGCCGGTGGTGGCGGGCGTCGCCGCGCGCGCGGCGCGCCGTGCGGGCCGGGTGCGATCCGTTAGGCGTCTGGCTGGCCAACCTCGCCGTGCTCTGGTTCTGGCACCTGCCCGGCCCGTACCTCGCCGCGTTGGGCGATGAACGGCTCCACGCCCTCGAGCACCTGACTTTCCTCGGCGCCGCGTTTCTCTTCTGGTGGATCGTGTTCCAGCCCATCGGGCGACGTCGGCTTGCCCACGGTGGCGCCGTGGTCTATCTCGCCCTCGCACTCATGCAGAGCGGCGCACTCGGCGTCATCCTCGCGTTCGCGCGCACGCCGTGGTACCCGGCGCATGCCGCGGGCGCCGCCGCATGGCACCTCACCTTGCTCGAGGACCAACAAGTCGCCGGACTCATCATGTCGGTTCCGGCGTCGCTCGTGTACATCGGCGTCGCGCTCGCGCTCGCCGCGCGGTGGTTCGTCCTGGACCCGGCGCCGCGGCGGCGCGGGCGGCTGTCGCCTGGTTAGGCAGTTACTTGCGCTTCTTCGGCACCTTGGCGCCCTTCTTCCGCGCCTCGGACAATCCGATCGCGATCGCCTGCCTCCGGCTCTTCACCTTCCCGCCGTGGCCGGACTTTCCGCGCCGCAGTGTGCCCTTCTTGCGGCGGTGCATCGCGCTCTTCACGCGCTTCGACGCGGCTTTCCCGTACTTCCGCGAGCTGTGTTTTTTTCGCGAGTGCTTCTTGCGCGTGGCCATGTCACTCTCCTTGTCGGGACGGTTTGCACCTCCTTGCCTGCAGGCACGACGGCGCAAGCACCGGGCCATGAGCGGCTGTACGAGTGAATGGCACGGGTGAAAACGCCTAAATAGCGGCTGGATAACGGCGTCCCGTTAGATCGCGCGTGTTGCGACCGGAGCAGATGCACATATCGCGTGCGCTGCACGTCGCACCACACCCCGGTGTTCGTTCACTGCCAGCGCGATGAGGCGCCCATGCTCTTCATGAAATGCGCAGCTCTGATGCTGCTTGCTCTCACACCCGTCGGCGGACTTGCTGCCCAAACCGGATCCGTTCGGCCGGAGACGCGCACGTACTTCATCGCCGCTGACCCCATGTCGTGGGACTACGTGCCAGGCGGCCGCGACGAGATCACGGGCAAACCGTACGTGGACACGGCGTTCTTCGCGAGGGGGAAGCCGCGTCCGGTCAGCACCGTCTACAAGAAAGTCCTCTACCGCGAATACACGGACAGCACCTTCCGCACGCTCAAGCCGAGACCGGCCGAGTGGCACCACCTCGGATTCTTGGGTCCGCTCATCCGAGCAGTGGTGGGCGACACGATTCGCGTGGTGTTCCGGAACAATGCCCAACGGCCGTACAGCATCCATCCGCACGGCGTGTTCTACGAGAAGAGCGCCGAAGGCGTGCCTTACAATGACGGCACGAGCGGCAGCGACAAAGCAGACGACGGCGTGGCGCCTGGCGCGACGTTCACGTACGTGTGGCTGGTCCCCGAGCGCGCGGGACCCGGTCCGATGGATGGCAGCTCGGTCATGTGGATGTACCACTCGCACGTCGACGAGGTGCGCGACATCAACACCGGCCTCTTCGGACCGATCATCGTGACCGCGCGCGCCAAGGCGCGGCCCGACGGCTCGCCTAACGATGTCGACCGCGAGATCATCGCGTCGTTCATGCAGGTCGAAGAACAGAACAGTTGGCTCGACAACAACCCAACCGGGCTCACCGACGACTCGCTCGGGGCGCTGGGTCCCATCCCCAACCCGCACCTCCCTTCGGACGCATATCCGTGGTTCGTCAAGTTCACGATCAACGGCTACGTGCACGGCAGCATGCCGCTCGTCGACCTCACGATCAAGAAAGGCGAGCGTGTGCGCTGGTATCTCATGGCGTCGACCAACGACTTCGATTTCCATGCGCCGCATTGGCACGGCAACACCGTCATCCTGAACGGCATGCGAACCGACGTCACGCAACTGTCGATGATGCAGATGGAGAGCGCCGACATGATTCCCGACGACGTCGGCACGTGGCTCTTCCACTGCCACGTGAGCTTTCACTTCGAGGAGGGAATGGCCGTCCGCTATCGCGTGACGCAGTGAGAAGGGAGTAAGGCCACACGGCCGGACAAAGCCGGACACGGTCGGAGCACTATTACGAGCGGCCCAGAGCAACTACAAATCAAATCCGCTTTGTCAGGATTTGTCCGGGTGTCCGCTTATCAACTCGTGGATGCTTGTCAGACAGCGGAGGCGGACACGCGCGCACGACTGAGCGCTCGCGAATCCGCCTCCGACGACGATGAGAGTCTGACGAACGTAAGGTGCGGACGAGGCCGGACACGAACGGACAAGACAGGACCTGGTTGTTGGTTTCGAACGCTGGCATTTCGAGGGGCAGCACCTCCGGTAGAGTCCGGCCGTTTCCGGGCGTGTCCGCCCTTGCGGTTGGCGCGAGTTTCCCTACCATCACAAGGGGGACAACCGAGCGCAGCAGATTGCAGTCACGATATATCGGCTCATGAGCGGCGACGCCGCCGCGCAAGTCAGCGAATTGCGATTTCGCCGACTGCTGGAGAAGCTTCCGGCGGCTGCGTATACGTGTGACGCGCAGGGACTGATCACGTACTACAATGAGCGCGCGGTCGAATTATGGGGCCGCGCGCCTGCCTTGCACGATTCTGTCGACCGATTCTGCGGATCGCTCAAGCTCCTCTCGCTCGACGGCGCTCCGATTCCGCGCGAGGAGTGCTGGATGGCGCTCGCGTTGCGGCACGACCGCGCATACGACGGCTGCGAGATCCTCATCGAACGGCCCGATGGCGACCGGCGTGTGGCGCTCGCCCACGCGAATCCCATTCACGACGACGACGGCCGGTTGGTAGGCGCGGTGAACGTGCTGGTCGACATCACCGATCGCAAGCGCGCCGAGAATGCGGTGAACGACGCCAACCGCGCCAAGAGCGAGTTTCTCGCCGCAATGAGTCACGAGCTGCGCACGCCGCTCAACGCGATCGCCGGCTATGTCCAACTGCTCGACCTCGAGGTGCACGGGCCGCTCTCGCCGGAGCAGCACCTCGCGTTGCAGCGAGTGCAGCGCAGCCAGCGCTACCTGCTCTCCCTCATCAACGACATTCTGAATTTCGCGAAGCTCGAGGCCGGCCGCGTCGAGTACAGCACGCGCGACGTGAGGCTGGTCGACGCCGTTGCCGAAGTGAGTCCGATGATCGAGCCGCAGATCGCCACCAAACGGCTGGGATACGAAGTTCGGATCGATCCCGCGATCGTTGTACGCGCCGACGCCGAGAAGTTGTGGCAGATCCTGCTCAACCTGTTGTCCAACGCGGTGAAGTTCACCGAGTGCGACGGGCGCATCACGGTCGACACGGGGACGCGCGGGGATGGCGGCGGCCCAACGGGCGTCGTGTTTCTGCGGGTGACCGACACGGGTGCGGGCATTCCGACCAGCCGGCTGACGTCGATTTTCGAGCCATTCGTGCAGATCCAGCGGAGTCTCACCAACAGCAGCGAGGGCACGGGACTCGGTCTCGCGATCAGCCGGGGATTGGCGCGCGGGATGGGCGGCGACCTGCGCGTGCGCAGCGTGGAGGGCACCGGCACCACGTTCACGCTCATGCTCCGCGCCGGCCGGCGCGCCTAACGGAGTG
>DATJET010000076.1:0-3129 GCA_035496295.1 Gemmatimonadaceae bacterium | reverse complement strand
GGACGCCGAGCTCCTTCGCCTAACGAAGGCGAACGACAGTTTGGCGCAGACGTACGCGGACCGCATGGCGTCCATCTCCAGTCGCGCGGCCGGTCTCGATTCGTCGCTCGCGGCGACGCAGCAGGAGCGGGACCGGATGCGGAGTGCGCTGTCGGGGACGCGCGGAGCGAACGCCGACACGTTGTCGCGCGAGCTGCATGCGCTCGAGTCGCGCCGGCATGCGATGCTCACCGCGGCGCAGGTCGACTACTCGACGATCGCGTCGCGGAGCGGGCCGGCGGTGACGATGATTGCCGTGCAGTGGCCCGACAGCAGCGCGTTCAGCGGATCGGGCTTCGCCGTCTCGTCGCGCGGTGAGATCGTGACCAACAAGCACCTGGTGCAGCACGGCGACGCGACGCCGATGCGGATCGCCGTGATCTTCAGCGACACGAAGGCGTGGCTTCCGGCGCACGTGGTGCGCGTGAGTGCGACGGCGGACCTGGCACTACTGCAGGTTGACGCGCCGGGTCCCTTCCCAAGCATTGCATCGCTGGCGGCCAAAGCGTCCGATACGCCGGTTGGGAAAGCCGTCGCGATCATCGGCTATCCGTTAGGCACGGACACGCCGATGGAAGGCAGCGGCACGCAGATCACAGCGCGATCGACGCTCGTGGCGGGCACGCTCAGCAAGAGTCTGTCCGACGTCCTGCAGATCGACGCGTACGCGGGCCAGGGCTCGAGCGGCAGCCCGGTGTTCAACAGCGCGGGCAGCGTGATCGGCGTCGTGTACGGTGGAGCGCGCGAGAGTGCGGGTCGGATCGTGTATGCGGTGCCCGTCGACGACGTTGCTGCGTTAGTCGGACGGTAAGCACGGCACGAGGCGGCGTCAGGCGCCGCTTCCCATCCACTTCGCTACTGCAACCTGCATCGCCGCGTCCCCGCTCCACGCCGTCACGATCGTGCGCGCGGACGGGAGCTCGCGGATGAGGCGCGGGTGGCCGAACTGGACCAGCAGCGCCGTCGGCGCAAGGGCGCACGCGCGCTCGACGGCTGCGCGCGCAGAGTCGCTGTAGCCAGCGCGGCCTTTCCACGGCTGTGTCTCACCGAAGAGCGCGATCACCGCGGTGCGCGCGGGATCGTTCGAGGGCTCGACGACGCGTTGGGCGCGGAAGCCGGCGCGCACGAGTGCGTCGAGGAACGGCGCGCGAGAGGGCGCGGGCGCCGAACCGCCGAGGTCGTCGTCGATCACCACCACGTCCATGGGCGACGCGAGCGTCGGGCGCGCGCCGCGCACCATGCGCACCACACGCTCGGCGAGCTGCGCGCCCCAGGCGACATCGGTGACCGCAGGACGGCGGTATTCGTTAGGCGGCGATGCCCACTGCGCCCACTTGAGCCGGCGGCGCACCGAATTGCGCACGTTCTCGGCGTTGAGCTCGCGCGTGTCGAGGGCCTGGTTCAAGCGGGCGGCCAGCATCTCGACGTCGCTCGGGTAGAGCAGCACGTCGCAGCCGGCGTTGATGGCGGCGATGGCAGTCTCGGCTTCGTCGCGGCCGGCGAGCGCGCCTTTCATGACCAACGAGTCGCTGACCACGAGGCCGTCGAAGCGCAGCTGCTGGCGCAGCAGCCACTGTAGTATTTCGCGCGACGTCGTGGCCGGCGCGCCGGTTTGGTCGAGCGAGGGATAGGCGACGTGCGCGGTCATGATCGAGGACACGCCGGCGTCGATCGCGGCGCGGAACGGCTGCAGATCGGTGTCCATCAGATCCGTGCGTTGGGCATCGACGACGGGCAGCTCGAGGTGCGAATCGCCGTGCGTGCGCCCGTGTCCCGGGAAGTGCTTGGCGCAGGCAAGGACGCCTTCGCCCTGGCAGGCCTTGATCCATACGCCCGCCAGCGCGCCCACGCGGTGCGCGTCGCCGCCGAACGTGCGCGTGCCCAACACGGGATTGTCCGGGGCGAGGTCGACGTCGCAGACCGGCGCGAAGTCCCAGTTCACGCCTAACGTTCGCGCTTCGCGCGCCGTGAGTCGGGCGGCGCGGCGTACGAGGTCGGGGTCGTTGAGCGATGCGATCGCGGCCAGCGGCGGGAGACCGGTGGCGCCCGCGAACTGCTGTCCCGCGCCGCGCTCCATGTCGGCGGCGATGAGGAGCGGCACAGTGGAGCGGAGGCGCAGCTCCTTGGTGAGCTGGCGCACGGCGTCCTGCTCGCCGCCGAAGAGGATGAATCCGCCTACGCCTAACGCAAGGGCGCGCTCGATGGCCGGCCGCTCCGCGTCCCACCCGCGCTCCGCGTCCCACCGGATGGCGGGCACCAGCAGATTGGCGACGCTCATGCCGGCGTCAACGTGCCTAACACGCGCTCGCCGCGCGCGCCCGTGACCGACACCACGTTGCCGGGCCGGCGCACCAGGTGCAGCCAGCCGAGCAGCGCGAACGCGACCGCTTCCTTGGCGTCGCCGGAGAAGAACAACTCGTCGAACCGGCGGACGGCGAGCGGCGCGACTTGCGCGGCGATGGCATCCACGAGCGCGGGGTTGCGCGCGCCACCGCCCGAGAGCACGAGGTCGGCCACGGGCTCGCGCATGAAGCGCCGCTGCGCGAGCGCGATGCTGCGCGCGGTGAGCGACACGGCAGTGGCCACGGTGTCCGCCGTGGACGCGTCCGCGGCGCGGCACCGGTCGATCAAGCGCGCAATGTACGCCCGGTCGAACAGCTCGCGGCCGGTCGACTTGGGCGGCGGCATCTCGAAGAACGGTTCGCCTAACAACTCGTCCACGAGCGCGTCCACCGGTTGACCGGCGCGCGCAAGATTGCCGTCCACGTCGTACGGCAGCTCGGGCGCCAGCGCGCGCGTGACGCCGTCGATCACGGCGCAGCCGGGACCGGTATCGAATCCGCGCACGGTGCCCTGCGCGCCGCGCGGCGGCACGACCGACACGTTGCCGATCCCGCCCAGATTCTGCAGCGCGCGCCACGCGTCCGGCGCCGAGAAGAGCATGCGGTCGGCGATCGCGACGAGCGGCGCACCCTGTCCGCCGGCGGCCACGTCGCGCACGCGAAAATTGCTCACGACGTCGATTCCCGTGCGCTCGGCGATGACGGCCGCTTCGCCTAACTGCCAGGTGGCGTGGGGCGCCTGGTGCCA
>DATJET010000075.1:0-11092 GCA_035496295.1 Gemmatimonadaceae bacterium | reverse complement strand
AGCTCCCGCTTGAGGCGCTCCAGTACCCGCCACTCGCTTTCCGTTAGGCGGACCAAGTGCGTGTCGAGGATGCGGCCCGGCTCCTCCGAGCGGCTCCCCGGCTCCATACCCCGCCGCCGTACGTGACCCACGCCGAGGGTGAAGAGCGCCTTGGCCGGCATCAGGAGAAACGCGTCGGCTCCCACGCGGCGCGCGAGGTGCTCGCCGTGCCGCTGCATCGAGAAACCTTGCGGCACCTTGAGCGTGGTCCACAACCGATAGCTCGACCCGTCCGTCTCCGCATCGGTGGACCGAATCACGACGTGGCCGGAGAACGGATCGTCGCGGACCATGTAGTCGAATGCGGCGTCGAGCTTGGCAGGCGGGACGCGCCACGCCACCAGCGCCCCCGGTGCGAGATTGGTGGAGAGCAGCGTTTGCCGCACGCGCCGGATGGTGCCGGCCGCCAGCATGCCGCGCACGCGCTCGAGTACGGTGCCTAACGGAACGCCGGAGAGCCGCGCGATCTCGTCGAACGGATCGGCGTGGAATCCCGCCACGCGGTCCTCGGACACGGCGAGGATGCGCGCGTTGACGGCGTCGCTGATTTCAGTGGGAACAGTGGATGCGGCCATGATCGCTGCCTACAACAATAATCACGAGGACCTGGGTGCGCCCGTCACCAGAAGCGGGACACCGCGTAAATGACGAGCCCCGCCAATCCGCCCACGAGCGTGCCGTTGATGCGGATGAACTGCAGGTCCCGCCCGATCGCCAGCTCGATACGCCGCGACGTCGCGTCGGGATCCCAGGCAGCCACCGTGTGCGCGATCAATTCGCCAACCTCGTGCCGGTACTGCTCCACCACCGTGAGCGTCGCGTCCGTGATGAACCGGTCCAATTCGCCGAGCATGGCGTCGTTCGATCGCATCGCCTCGGCGAAGGACACGATGCCGCGCTCGAGCGCACCCGGCGGCGCCGACTCGCCTTCGGCCGGTTGACGATCCGCGTAGCGTACGAGGCCCGTGCGCGCGCTGCGCCAGATGGACGTCGCGATCTCATCGAGCACCGGCGCGCTGAACAGCTCCTCCTTGAGCGCTTCGGCCTTGGCAATCACGTCGGGCGACGAGCGCAGTTTGTCGGTGAACCGAACCAGCGCCTCGTGAAACTTCGCGCGCAGCGGGTGATCCGGCGATTCGCGCACCTCGTGGAGCAGATTCTCGATCGCGCTCACGATTTTGAGATAGATGCGCTCGTCGACCACCTCCGGCATCCACCACGGACTTTCTTCGGCGACCTTCACGCGAATGATCTCGCGATTCTCGCGCACCGATTGCTCGATCAGACCGAGCGCATCGTCGAGCAGGTCCTGGTGACGGCTGTCGGCCGTGATGAACGAGAGTACGGAGCCGAGCACCGGCGCGACGCGTGTGGCGTGCACACGCGCGGCGAGGCCGTCTCCGATCAGCCGGCGCGCGTCCTCATCCGGCAGCGCTTCGGCGGAGCGCGCGAGGCCGAGGGCCACCTGACGTGCGATGAGCTGCGCGTTCGTTGGTTCCGACAACCACATCACGGCGCGCTCGGCGATGCGCATGGACGCGAGGCGCCGCGCCACGACGTCCCGCGCCAGGAAGTTGTATTGGACAAAGTTGCCTAACGTGCGCCCGATCCGGTCCTTGCGCGCGGCGACGATGGCCGTGTGCGGAATCGGCAGCCCGAGCGGATGGCGAAAGAGCGCCGTGACCGCGAACCAGTCGGCGAGGCCGCCCACCATGGAGGCCTCCGCCGTAGCTCGAATGAACCCGAGCCACGGGAAGCGGCTCTCGTACCATCGTGTGACCCCGAATACCGCAGTGGCCAGAACCAGCAGGCCCGTAGCCCGCCGCTTCATGCGGTCGAGCTGGGCCTGCCGGTCGGCGTCGTCGGGCCGCGCCAGCGGCATCGTTACGGGTGCGATCTGCTCGGTCACTGATCGAAATCAGTGGCCTTGGCGCCCTCGCGGCAAGCTTGCGGTTTTCGCGGGGCGCGCGCGCGCCCGTCGCGTCAACGGACGATGTAGCCCGCCGCAAATCGAACGGTCGTCACGTCGGCCGGCTGCGAGTACACTTGTGCCGAGAGCTCGAACGCGTGCGTCACGTGCGCGGTCACGCCGCCGAAGACCACCGCGCGAGTGAGGTCGACCAGCACGCGCGTGGAATCCGTGAAGCCGTTGCCGTCCGTGAAGCCGGTCTGGAACCGCGGCTTGAGCCAATTGACACCGCCGCCGGCCCAGAACGCCCATCGCTGATCGCGCGTGGTGAGCGAGAGCGTGCCTTCGCCGCCTACCATGTACGGATGAAACGTGTCGTTCGAGGGAGAGGTCCCGAAGCACGGCGCAGCCGGATCGTCGGTCTGCAGACCTTTCGTTGGACATGTGATCGGACCCTTCACTTCTCCAACGGTACCGTGTGCGCGAAGCAGCAGCGTGAGCGCGCCGCCCCACGCCGACGGCAGGCGTTGGGCGCGCGACAATGCGAAGCTGCCGAGGTTGGGTTTGGCGTCGTACAGTTGGATGGGCGGAACATAGCTGCCCTCGAAGATGAACCCGGCCGGCAGGCCGATCATGATGCGCGGCCGGCCAAAGATGGGAGAGAGCCGCGTATTGTCGGACTTGCTGGCGAAGCAGATGTGCGTCTGCTGGATCGCCGGGTTAGGCGTCGGCATCGGCTCGACCTCGAACGACACGCGCACCGCGCCGGGCGCGAGGCGTTCGGGCGCGGCGTCCACGTCGAACGCAATGGGCGCTTCATAGAATGCGAGGAGTTTTGCCTCGTTACTGTTTTCCGGCACCCGGCATTGGGCGGCCGCCGGCACCGCGGCGATCAGGAGTCCAAAAGCGGCGGCGGCGCTGCACATGCGCGCTCTGGCCGGGCGAACGAGTCGCGCGGGCTGGAACGATGCGACCTCGTTCACTCGCGTCGGAACCGGCATGCACTCTCCACGTGTAAGAGGGAACTACGAAAGGGTGATCGATCCGGATACACTGACGCGTTCGCCTTACAGACTCTGCCTCAGGAATCGTTGGACCTGCGGGCGGTGACTCCGTCCCGACGTGAGGCGCGTACCATCGCCCAGAATCAGCACGAAGTCGCCGCCGAACCACGGTTGGGCCTCGACCACGCGATTCACGTTCACGAGCGTCGAGCGGTGGATGCGCAGGAACCGTCCCGCGGCGAGGCGACGCTCGAGATTCGTGAGCGTGCCGCGCACCACATGCGTGCGTGTGCCTAAATGGAGCCGCACGTGATTGTCCATCGCTTCGACCCAGTCGATGTCGGCGATGCGCAGGAAGATGATGCGGCCGTCGACGCGGATCGCCAGGCGCTCGGGGTCGGAGCCTTCGAGGTTTGGAGGCGTCGCCGTGTCCGTTAGGCGGATGCCCGCGTCGTCCCGCGCCCCGGGCTGGATCGACTTGACTCGGGCCAGCGCCGCCTGCAGCTGCTCCGGCTGGACGGGCTTGAGGAGATAGCCCACGGCGAACACGCCGAACGCGTCGAGCGCATAGGCATCGTGCGCCGTCACGAAGATCACCGCCGGCATCGACGACGGCCCGATCTCGCGGACCACATCGAGTCCGCTCAGCTCCGGCATCTGGATGTCCAGCATGACCAGCGACGGCTCGAGCTCGCGCACCATGTTCACCGCATCGCGTCCGTTCCCGCATTCGCCCGTGATGTGCACGTCGGGGTGCGCCGAGAGCAGCTCGCGGAGGTGGGTCCGCGCCAGGGGTTCGTCGTCCACGATCAGTGTGTCGAGACGCATGGTCATGCTACAACCTCCAGAATGGCCGGTGATGGGGACTCCGCGGCGTCGCGGAACGGGATCTCGATGTGTACCTCGAATCCGCCTTCGGGTCGTGCGCCTGCCTCGAACCGGTGCGCGTCGCCGTACAGATGGCGCAGCCGCGCCCGCGTGTTGCCTAACCCAACACCGCCGCCCGATGCCCCGCTCACGCCATCCCCGCTCCGCCGCATCCGCCCCCCTGCGCCCGCGCCGATGCCGTCGTCGGTGACCGTCAACAGCACGGTGTCGCCTTCACGCTCCACGAGGACGCGCACCGATCCGCCCGACGCGCGCGGCGCGATGCCGTGGTGGATCGAGTTTTCGACTAACGGTTGCAAAAGAAAACTCGGCACCAATGCGCGCCGTGCACGCGGATCGACGGCCAACTCGACGCGCAGCCGGTCCGAGAAACGGAACTGCTGGATCTCGACGTAGCGCCGCAAGAGCTCCAGTTCGCGCTCGAGCGACACTTGCTGCTCCTTTGCGCCGCGCAGCGAGAATCGAAGCAGCTCGCTCAGACCCGCCACCACGCGCTCGGCCGCGCGCGCGTCGGAGCGCAGCAGCGCGGTGATGGTATTGAGCGTGTTGAACAAGAAATGCGGATGCAGCTGCAGCTCGAGACTCCGGAGCTGCGCACGAGCGAGCGCGATCTCGAGCTGCTCTCTGTGGCGTGCTTGCTCGTGAAAGCTGCGGAGCAGGCGGGCCTGCCACGCGGTGGCGTACACCGCAATGCATCCCGACACCGCCAACAGCAGCACTTTCGCGCATTCGTCGAGCGGCGAGAGACCGTGGCCCACCGCGGCCTCCACCGGACTCGCGGCAATCACCGTTCCGCTGGACAGCAGCAGGCCTAACGAAAGGACCGCGTATTCGCCCACCGCCAGGGCAGCCGTCGTTGCCGCAAGGCGCGTGGACGACGTGATGGGCCGCGACGCGAGCACCGCGAAGTATGCGAGAAACATCGGTGAGCGCAGACCCAGCTCCACGCGTCCCGCGAGCGCGTACCCGCCCATGAGCAGCGTGATCCACGTGACGTCGATGAGTGGATTGGCCACCGTGAGCCAGCGCGGCAGCTGCGCGCGTCCGCGAAATGCGATCCACTGCCCGATCGTCCACGCGAGAATCGGAACCAGCAGCAACACATTGACGCGATTCACCGCCGCCGGCAGTTGCTTCGAGTAGAACGCTCCGGTTGCCGCGAGCAGCAGCAGCACCACCGCGCGCATGCCGTTGAGCAGCCGCTCCGCCTCGGAACGATGCTGGTCGAGCAGCGGCTGTATGGAGGGATCTTCTTTGGCGGTCATGCTCGAGTCAGGTCCGGATGATCAACGGTCGCGCACTTTGAAGAATCCAGCAATGGGGCGAATGGTTCGCGCGGCGTGGTGGACCGACAGCGGTTCGCGCGACACTCCACCCGACAGCCAGACGCGTCTCGCCATTACCCCACGTTAGTCGCGGTTCGCGCGGCTCGCTTGGTTGTTTGCCCCGCCGTCCTCCAATTCGACTCGCACGGTGGTGCCGTGGCGCTGGTCGCTGGCGATCTCGATCTCACCGCCCCAGCTCTCGACCAACTGACGGCTGATCGCGAGACCCAAACCGCTGCCCGACGTCCGCGTCGAGAAGTGCGGCTCGAAGATACGGGGCAGGACCGCGGCAGGAATCCCCTTGCCGTTGTCCACCACCTCGATCACGACGCGCCCGTCGTTCCGGGCGAGGCTTACGAGCACGCGCGTCGCCGAGGCGAGCCGCGCATTCTCGAGGACATTGAGCAGCACCTCGCGCAGCTCCTCGGTGCGGGCCTTGGCGAGGAGCGGCTCGTCGGCGCCATCGAGGCGCCACTCGATCACGCCGCCGCCGCTGCCCATGCGCTCGAGGTCGAGCACGTCGCGCGTCACGGCCGCGACGTCCACCGGTTCGGCCGGTTGACGTTCGGCCGGTGCGGTGCCGTAGCGGCTGAACGACCGCGCGATTTCGTCGAGCCGATCGATCTCGGAGAGGATGCGGCTGGCGTTCTGCTCGAGAATGCGATCGAAGTCGACGCGCGCATCGGCGTGCGCGCGCTTCAGGTGTTGCACGCCTAACCGAATCGGCGTGAGCGGGTTCTTGATCTCGTGCGCGACCTGTCGCGCCATCTCGCCCCACGCCAGCACGCGTTGGGCGCGCGCCAGATCGGTGACGTCGTCGAGCGTGAGCACCACGCCGCCGCCGCCTGTGAGCCGGGTGAGACGCGCCTGGAGCTGCCGGCCGTTCACTTCCAGCTCGAACTCTTCTTCGTCCACGCTGCGCGCGAGGAACGCGCGCAGCCGTGTCGCGATCTCCGGCGCTGCTTGGTCGAGCGTTGCCCCTGCGGGCAACGCGCGGCCGAGCAGCGCCTCGGCGCGGGGATTGGAGAGCAGCACGGTGGCCGGCGCGGTGAACGCCACCACGCCGCTCGCCACGTTGCGCAGCACTTGCGACGTGCGCCGTTGGGCGGATTCGAGCGCGGCGCGGCTGGCGCCCAAATCGGCGGCCATGCGCCGGAACGCGCTGAACACCGGCTCGAACTCCTCCAGCGGTGCGCCGCTCAACGGTGGTTCCGTCTCTTCGGCCGCGATGGCGAGCGCCGCCGTGCGCAACTGGCCGATCGGCTCGGCCAACGATCGCGACGCGACGCGACTCAGCAGCAGCGCGGCGATGGCGCCAAGCACGGTCGCGAACATCACGAGGACGCCGAGGTCGCGCCGCCGCTGGTCGAGCGCCTCTTCGCTGCCGCGGGCAGGCGCGGCGATGACTAACGGAGCCCCGGGCCCGCTCTGCACCGTGAGGTACCCGAAGAGCGCGCGCAGGCTGCCCACGCGTTGCGACCGGGCCACGTACACCTCGCGTCCGTCGCGCAGGTCGGCGTAGACCTCGGACGGCATGAACCGCCCCGTGGGGGCCAGTGCGTCGAGCATCGGCTCGCTCGTCTCGCGCAGTTGGCCGGCCGTGTACGTGAGGAGCGGCGTGTCGAGGCGGCCGCCGGCCATGGCCAGCGACTGCGGATCGGCGCCGCCGGCGTACGAGTGGAGCGTTGCGCGCACGAGCAGCTCGCGCGCCTGCTGGTCCTCGAGCTGCAGGCGCTGGTAGCTCCAGAGCGCGAACGCCACCGCCGGCAGCACGAAGAACGCGAACAACCCGACCGTTAGGCGCGCGCGGTAGCTGCGGCGCCAGCGCCGCGCGCGGCCGCGCAGCACGCGCCACAGCGCGCGCTCGGGGAACACGCTGGCCACCCACAGCACCGAGAGCAGGATCAGGTCCACGAGCACGATCAGCGTGCCGCCCTGCACGAGAATCGCCTGCGAGCGGAGGTCGATCTCGATGTGCGCCCGCATCTCGCCGGACCCGGTGCGCACCAGGTGGTCGCCGTGCAGCTCGTCGCCCGAGCGATACCACCGCGTCTGCCCGGCCGACAGGCCTAACGCTGGATCCGCGTCCACCAGCGACACGGTGTACGGGGGCTGGCCCCGCTCGCGCTCCTCGATGCCGAGGAGCGCGTGGAACGGATCTTCGGGAATGAGGCGCGTGCGCGGGGCCACGATCACCGCCGTCACGGCGTTGCTCGGGTGCGGCACCGCGAGTACCGCGTAGAGGCCGGGCATGCCTAACACCGTGCGCAGCACCGTCGTGCACGTGACGCGCGCTTCGTCGACGGCGGCGCGCACGCCCGAGTCGGGCGGCATCACCGGGTCCAGGCGCACGGCCGCGCGCAGGGTGTCGTCGGCGGTCCAGCTCTGCATGGCCGACGGATACCCGGAGCCGAGCAGATCGGACTGCATGTAGGCGCGCACCAGCTCCGCCTGCGTGCGCGGCTCGGGCGCGTCGGCGAGGGCGTCGCCGAAGCGGCGCAGCGCGGCGGTGACGTCGGTCTGCACCACGTCGAGCGACGACACGTCGCGGTTGGCGAGCGCGATGCGGCCGCGCACACCGGCGTTCCAGGTGAGCGTCGTCGCGCCTAACGCAGCCACCGCGCCCGCCGCCAGCACCAGGCGCCGGTGCGGCGCCGAGAGCACGAGGCACACGCCAGCCACGATCCACACCGCGAGATACCACGCCGGCCACACGCCGGGCGACTCGAGCGCCGCCGGGGCGAGCAGCGCCGCGACCGCCGCGACCACCGGCGCGACCAGCGGCGGCAGACCAACCCTGCGCCCGCGCACGGTCATGGTGCCGGCGGCGCCGGCGATGGCGATGAGCAGCGTGGCCGTCACGAGGAAGAGCGACGCTTCCCACGCGAGCCAGACCGCGTCGCTCACGCCGCCCGGCGGCGGTGCCACGCCGTCGGCGAGCGCGCGCAGCAGGAACGGGCCCAGCGCCGCCACCGCGAGCAGCACGATGAGCCGCGCCCGGCGGGGCACGGCGAGCGCGCGTCCCCGGCGGCGCTGGAGGAGCAACAGACCGAGCAGCACCGCTGCCGCGGCGATGCCTAACGCACCGACCGTGCCGGTGAGCGGGCCGCCGAGGGGCGCGTAGTAGATGGTCGGGTCGAATAACGTCGAGTCGCTGGACAACGCGCTCAGCGGCGCCAGCGCGACCGCGATGAGCCACACGCCTAACGGAACGAGGCGCCACGCGAACGTGCCCTCCTCGCGCCACACGGCGGCCAGAAAGCAGAGCAGCCCCAGTGCGAGCGTCACCGTGCCGGCCGTGCGCGCCGCCTCCATCACGCCGAGCCGCGCTTCCTCCCGCTCGGGCGGCACCGGCCGTGCAGCCAGGAGTGTGTCCTGCGCCGGCGCGAACACCAGCGACGGTTGTTGGGCAGCGCCGGTGTCCGCCACGACACGCGCGCGCGGATCCACGTCCACGACGAACCCGTTGAGTCCCACGCGGCTCGCCACGCGATCGGCCACCGCCGACACGAGACTGTCCCCCGGCGACTCGGCGTGAATCACGGCGCTCGCCACCGCGCGCGTCTCGCCGCGCGTGGCCGCTGCGTACAGCGTCACGTAAAACGGCGACTGCACCACGCCGACCGGCGCGACCAGCGTGTCCGTGCTCACCACGTTGGTCCCTGCCCACGCGGCCGCGCGACCCCGTCGATACAGCACCACGCCCAACCCAGGCATGTGGTGCACCTTCTGCCGAAGCGCGGCGAATGCATCCGTTTCGCCCGCGGGCGCGCTCAGCGCATCGGTGGCCGTTGCGCGAATCTGCCGCGTCACCGATTGCAGCGCGCGCGACAACTCGAGCGATCCGCGACGTACCAGCTCCATGCGGTACGACGCCCAGTCGCCGTCGATGCGGCCCAGCTGTCGCTGCGTGCGAATCGCGAGCGCGCAAAACACCAGAGCCGCCGTGACCGCCGCGTACGCCCAACCGCGTGACCGCCGGGGCAGTCCCAGCGCGATGAGGATCGCAACCCCCGTGGCGGCAACGCTGGCCAACAAGTAGCGTATGCCCGGATTGCGGAGCCACGACGCGTCCGCGACGAGTGCAACGCCCGCACTGAGCGTCCACACGTGGGCCGCCGCGCTTCCGATCGCCGGCCATCGCGTCACCGGCTTCACTTCACCGCCTTTCGCAATGCCCCTTCCGCCTCCTGCCGCGGACGCCAAGCCGCGACGACTCAAAGAACTGGGCCCGGCTCAAGTGGCCGCGATCATTGCCGCCGATCCGCGCTTGATCATCCCGGTCGGCACCTGCGAGCAACACGGTCCGCACCTTCCGTTGGGCTGCGCCACAATCATTGCCGAACGATTGGCCGATGACCTCTCCGCCGCCACCGGTGTCATCGTCGCGCCGACGGTCGAATATGGGGTGAATGCCAACGCCGAAGGTGTGTTCCCCGGTAACGCATCCCTGCGCAAGAAGACCCTGCACCGCATGCTCAACGATCTCTTGGACTCCTGGGAGGCGACAGGGTTCCGGGAATTTATCCTGCTCACCGCGCACGACTACGACGCGCACCAGGAAGCGCTCGACACCGTCATCACCCGCTCGGCGCGCGTCCGCGTGGTGGATATTTATGCCGTGAATTTGAGCGACATCCTCGACGGGCAAAGCGAGCACCTGCACGGTGGCGAAGCCGACACCTCGCTCATGCTCTACCTGGCGCCGGAGTTGGTCCGCATGGAGTGGGCGCGCGACTTCATTCTGGCCGATTCGAAACGTTACCGCCGCGGTAAATTGCGCGTCCCGAAAGACAGTGCGGGATCTGTCGGCCGGCCAACACTCGCCACCGCCGAAAAGGGTAAAGCCCTCTATGAGCGGCTCCGCGAGCGGATCGGGGATCGTATCTTCCTCGTTCCCGCCCCCGACGCCTGAACCCTCCTCCCGCCTTCGGGGTATTCTTTTTGTGACAATGCGCACCCTCGGCTTGTTGTGCATGACCGTGCTCGCCGTGCCGCTTCCTTCGGGCGCGACCGCTCAGGTGTCGGTGGTCGACGAAGGCAGCTTTACCATCACGCGGAACGGCGCCCGCAGCGGCAGAGAGTCGTTCACCATCCGGAAAACGGGTGTCGGCGCCGCCGACGCGTACGTGGCCAACGGCACCACCGATTTCGATGGGCGCCGTCTCGTGCCGGCGCTGCAGGCCGACGCGGATTTCGAGCCAATCAAGTACCAGCTCGAGGTACGACGCGGCGACGATGTGATCGAGCGCCTCAAGGGCATCGCGGGACGAGGCCGGTTCAGCACGCAGGTGCGCACGTCCAAGGGCGAGTCGACGCGGGAATTCATCGTGTCGGACGACGCGGTGCTGTTGGACGACGACGTGTTCCACCAGTATTACTTCGTGGCGCAGCGAGCGCAGAAGTTGGGCGCCGCCGGTGGATCGATCAGCGTCGTCACGCCGCAGCGCGCCGAGCAGCAGGTGCTGCGCGCCAAGTGGGCAGCCGATGACATGCTCGTCATCGCGGGGCATTCCGTGCCGGCACGGCATCTGGTGCTGACGGACGCCAGCGGCGGGTCGCAGAACGTGTGGGTCGACGCGGCGGGCCACGTGCTCAAGGTGTCGCTCGAGGCCAAAGGCCTCCTCATCCAACGCGACGCGCTGCCGCACTAGCGTCGGCGGCGCGCACATCGGTTACAATCTGGCGAGGCCCCGCAGTACGCGGGGCACTCGTCGTTCGTGCACCTGAAACCCACATATCCGGCGTCCCGTAAGACAGCCAGACACCGCTCAAAAGGATTCCCACGATGCAATTCAGCAAGCTCATCGCGGCGGCGCTCTGCGCGGCGATCCCGGCGCTCGTATCGCACGCCGCGAATGCCCAGACCGCCGACTCGACGAGCGGCCCGGTCCTCACCGTCGAGCAAGCCGTCAACCTGGCGGTCC
>DATJET010000074.1:0-3323 GCA_035496295.1 Gemmatimonadaceae bacterium | reverse complement strand
GAGAGCTTTCGCTTCGACATCAAGGCGCACGCGCTCATGACGGGGCAGCCGTCGGAGGTCGCGCGTCTTCCTGCGGATATTCGCGATGCGTTGCCCGCTCCGCTCGCCGCGAAGTCGCGGCTCTATGCGAAGGACCTGCCGCCCGAGCTGGCCGACGCCGTATGGGCAACGTTCATCGATGCGTTGCTGCCGCTCCGCGAGACGGACAAGTTAGGCGCAGTGCTGATGCAGTACCCGCGCTGGTTTTTACCGGGGCACGCGAGCCGCGATCAAATTCTCGATGCCCACCATCGCTTTGGCGACACGCCGTTTACGGTCGAGCTGCGCAACGCGCTCTGGTTCAACGCGCGCAACGCCGAGCACACGCTGCGGTTCTTCGAGGACCACGACATTCCGTTCGTGATGGTGGACGAGCCGCAGGGACTCAAGAGCAGCGTGCCACCGTTGGTGGCGGTGACGGCGCCGCGTCTGGCGGTGATCCGGTTTCACGGGCGTCGGGCCGAGACGTGGGAGCGCCAGGGCGTCACGACGACGGAGAAGTTCCGCTACCTGTACGATGCGCGCGAGCTCGAGGCGTGGGTGCCGCGCGTGGGTGAGATCGCCGGACGCGCCCGCGAGGTACACGTGGTGATGAACAACTGCTACGCGAACTACGGCACCACGAACGCGATTGAGCTGGCGTCCATGGTGCGGCGCATCTACCGCATGGAGGCACCTCTGACGAAGGGCTCAAAGGATAACTAAGAGGATACAAGAGATGGGGTCGGTGCACATCCAAGCTCAACGACGCACGCACTTGGCTAACTCGAGGCGAAGGCGGGTGCATCTACCAGGCCCAATTAATTAGACAGGTGCGTGCGTCGTTAGGCGTGAATGTGCAGCGACCCCATCTCTTGTATCCTTGTCGTTATCCTTTAAACCTTTGTCGAAGAAGCCCGCCTCACGCGGGCTTGCTCGTCGCGAGCGCGGCCTGCGCCGCGGCCAGGCGCGCGATGGGCACGCGGAATGGCGAGCACGAGACGTAGTTGAGGCCCGTGTCGTGGCAGAAGCGGATGGACCTGGGCTCGCCGCCATGCTCGCCGCAGATGCCGGTCTTGAGTCCGGGTTTTGCTCGACGTCCCTCGCTCACCGCGAACCGAATGAGCTTGCCCACGCCCACCGTGTCCAGCACCTGGAACGGATCCTCGGGCAGGATACCCTTGTCGACGTAAAAGGGCAGAAACCGGCCGGCGTCGTCGCGGCTCAGGCCGAACGTGGTCTGCGTGAGATCGTTCGTGCCGAACGAGAAGAAGTCCGCTTTGGCGGCGATCTCGTCGGCGGTGAGGGCGGCGCGCGGCAGCTCGATCATCGTGCCGATGGTGTAGGGGACGTCTTCCCCCATTGCGCCCAACACCTGGCGCGCCGCCTCCTCGAGAATCGCGCGCTGGTTCTCGAACTCCTTCACCGTCGAGACGAGCGGGATCATGATTTCGGGATGGACGTCGATGCCGCGCCGCTTGCTGCGCACGGCGGCCTCGAAGATCGCGCGGCCCTGCATCTCCGTGATCTCGGGATACGTGATGCCTAACCGGCAGCCGCGGTGGCCCAGCATCGGATTCACCTCGCGCAACGACTCGACGATGCGGCCCAGCTCCTCGCGCCGCATGCCTAACGTATGGGCGAGGCGCTTGGCGTCTTCGCCGCCGTGCGGCAGGAACTCGTGCAACGGCGGGTCGAGCAGCCGGATCGTGACCGGCAGCCCGGCCATCGCTTCGAAGATGCCGTCGAAATCCTGTCGCTGCATCGGGAGCAGCTTGGCCAAGGCGCGCCGGCGCCCACCCTCGTCGCGCGCGACGATCATCTCGCGCATCGCCACGATGCGGTCGCCCTCGAAGAACATGTGCTCGGTGCGGCAGAGCCCGATCCCTTCGGCGCCGAACCCGCGCGCGATGCGCGCGTCCTGCGGCGTGTCGGCGTTGGCGCGTACGCGCAGGGTACGCATCTCGTCGGCCCAGCCTAACAGACGGGCGAACGACTGGTACGTCGCCGAATCGGCGCCGCGCATCGTACCGGACAGGACGCGCACCACGTCGCTCGGAATAGTAGGTAGGTCGCCGGCGAACACCCGCCCGCTCGCGCCGTCGAGCGTCACCCAGTCGCCCTCGTCCACCGTCTTGCCGTCGACCGTAAATCGGCGGTGCTCGAGGTCCACGTGGATGTCCTTGCATCCCACCACCGCGCACTTGCCCATCCCGCGAGCGACGACGGCCGCGTGGCTCGTCATACCGCCACGCGCCGTTAGCACTGCACGCGCGGCGACGATCCCGTGGAAATCCTCGGGCGTGGTTTCCTCGCGCACAAGAATCACGCGCTCGCCGGCCGCGGCACGCTGCTCGGCCACGTCGGGGTCGAACACCGCGCGTCCACTCGCGGCGCCGGGACTTGCCGGCAGACCAACGGCGATCGGTTTCGAGTGCGCGGACGGATCGATGATCGGGTGCAGCAGTTGGTCGAGCTGCGACGGATCGACGCGCTGAACTGCCTCGCGCTTCTGGATCAACCCTTCACTCACCATCTCGTCGGCAATGCGCACGGACGCCGCCGCGGTGCGTTTGCCCGTGCGCGTCTGCAGCAGGTAGAGCTTGCCGCGCTCGACCGTGAACTCGATGTCCTGCATGTCGTGGTAGTGCTGCTCGAGGCGCTCCTGCGTGGCCATGAGCTCCTTGTACGCGCTCGGCAGACGCTCCGCCATCTGATCGATGTGCAGCGGCGTACGGATGCCGGCCACCACGTCCTCGCCTTGCGCGTTCACGAGGAACTCGCCGAAGAACCGCTTCTCACCCGTCGATGGATCGCGCGTGAACGCGACGCCGGTGCCCGAGTCGTCACCCATGTTCCCGAACACCATCGCAACCACGTTTACGGCGGTGCCGAGGGTTTCAGAAATGCCGTTCACCTTGCGATAGTCGACGGCCTTCTTGAGCGTCCATGATTTCCAGACGGCCTCGATCGCGCCCCAGAGTTGGACCTGCGGCTCCATGGGGAAATCCGCACCGAGCGTGCGCTGCACGAGGGACTTGTACTCCTCGACGAGATTGCGCAGCGAGTCTTCGCTCAGCTCCGCATCGGTCTCGACGCCCTGGTCGGTCCGCTTGCCGGCGAGGAGGCGCTCGAACTCCTGCATCGGTACGCCTAACACGACGTCGCCGTACATCTGGATGAAGCGGCGATACGAGTCATACGCGAAGCGCGCGTTGCCGCTCTCGCGCGCCAGGCCCACCACGGTGCGGTCGTTGAGGCCGAGGTTGAGGATGGTTTCCATCATGCCGGGCATCGACACCGGC
>DATJET010000073.1:0-26226 GCA_035496295.1 Gemmatimonadaceae bacterium | reverse complement strand
GACCCTAGCCGGGACCCTCCATGCTCGCGCCCTGGACCCAAGCCGCGCGCAGCCTCGTCCGCCGCCCGAAATTCGCCGCCGCCGCCATCCTCATCCTCGGCGCCGGCATCGCCGCCACCACCAGCGTCTTCTCCATCGTCGACGCCACGGTTCTCCAACCGCTGCCCTACCCGCACGCAGACCGGCTCGTCGCAGTGCTCGAGGCGAACTCGGACAAGAGCGAAGCGGCGGGGCTCATCGCGCCGGCGAGACTCGAGGACTGGAACCGACTCAACCACACCTTCACCGTCCTGTCGGGCGAATATTGGGAGAACGTCACCGAGACGAGCGGCGACACGCCGGAACGGTTAGCCGGGCTCCGCGTCACGCCGCGATTCTTCAGCGTGTTCGGCGTGAGCGCTGTCGTTGGTCGCACGTTCTCCCCCGACGAAGAAGCGAGCGGCGGACCGGCGGCCGTGGTCATCAGCGATCACCTGTGGACGCGCCGATTCCACCGCCGCGCCGACATTACGAGCCAGCATCTCGAGCTCAAGAACCAGAGCGTCACCATCATCGGCGTGATGCCGCCGGGTTTCGGCGACAAGGGCATCGACGTGTGGCTCCCCGCGCAGCTCGCGCCGCAACTCGTGCAGCAGCGCGACGCGCGCTTCCTCGGCGGCGTCGGGCGCCTCCGGCCCGGCGTCAGCATCCAACAAGCCCAACGCGACCTCGCACGCGTGCAGGCTGCGTTAGGCACCCAGTTCCCCGCCACCGATGCCGGGTGGTCGGCGCAAGTGACCGACCTCAAGACCGCGCAGTTGGGGGACGCACGCCAGCCGCTCGTGTTCATCCTGGCGTCGGTTGGGCTGCTGCTTCTCATCGCGCTCGCCAACACGGCCGGCCTCATGCTCACGCAGCTGCAGCGTCGCGAAACGGAGTTGGCCATCCGCGGCTTCCTGGGCGCGTCGCGCGGGCAGGTGGTGACGGGCGTCGTCCGCGAGGTGCTCGTGCTCACGGCCGTCGCCATCGCGCTCGCGGTCGCAGCCGACGTCGCGCTGCTCCATGCCTCGTCGGCTGCGTTAGGCACGCTGCCGCGGGTGCCTCAGCTGACGATCGACTGGCGCGCGCTCGCGGTGGCCTCGCTGTGCGGCGTCGCCGCGGCGCTCGCGTGCGGCGGCTGGCCGGCGTGGCGCGCCACGCGGCCGGCTGCAGCGGCCGGCTTCACGCGCGCCGGCCGCGGACAATCGTCGGACAGCCGGTCGCAGCGCGCGTTGGTCGCGGCGCAAGTCGCGATCGCGACGCTGCTGCTCTGCAGCACGTCTCTGCTCCTCCGCAGCTACTACAATCTCGTGCACCTCGATCCCGGCTTCGACCCGTCCCACGCCGTCACCTTCCACGTCGGCGCCGAGTGGGACGAGAACCGCGATTCGGTGGGACGGATGCAGCGCGACATCGTGGCGGCGCTGTCCAACATGCCGGGCGTGACGGCGGTGGGATTCAGCAACTTTCTCCCCGCGTCCAACGCGACCATCCGCTATCGCGTGCATCTGTTGGACATGACGCCCGGCGCGCAGGCCGCCGAGCGCGATCTGCTCACGGTGGGCGAGCGCAGTGTGACCGACGGCTATTTCCGCGCGTTAGGCGCGCGGCTCGTGCGGGGCGAAACCTGCCCGCCGCTCGCGCACGTGCGCGAGGGCGGGCCACAGGTGCTCGTCAACCGCCGCTTCGTCGACGCGTACGCGCGCGGACAGAACGTGGTCGGCCGGTTCCTCCGCTGGTCCGACGACCGGCCGTCCGCGCCCAACACGCAGATCGTCGGCGTGGTGAACGACATCCGCGAGGACAACCTGCGGACGCCCGCGGTCCCCTACGTGTACGCGTGCATCGGGTTAGGCACGTGGCCCGACCCGGAGTACGTGGTGCGCACGGGGGGCGATCCGCGTGCGACCCTCGCCTCGATTCGCTCAGTGGTGCACGGCGTCGATCCCACGCGGGCGGTGTTCGGCCTCATGACCCTCGAGGACGACCTCGACCAGGGCCTCGGTCAGACGCGTCTCCAGACGACCATCATCTCTGCGTTCGGCCTCGCGGCCGTCGCGCTCGCGATGATCGGCCTCTACGGTCTCGTCGCGCTGGCGGTGACGACGCGCCGGCGCGAGATTGGCATCCGGATCGCACTCGGCGCGGAGCCGGGGCGCGTGGTGCGCGAGCTGGCGACGCGCGTCGGGTGGCTGCTCGTTCTCGGCGGCGGCGCCGGTGTGGTGATGACCGTCCTCGCCCAACGCGAGCTGCGGGCGATGGTGGTGGGCGTGGCGCCGCTCGACCCGCTCACGCTCGGCGCGGCGGTGCTTGCGTTAGGCATCGCGGCGGGCGTCGCGGCGCTCGTGCCCGCGTCGCGCGCGGCCCGCATCGACCCGGTCGACGCGATCCGCGCAACCGAGTAGTGGCACGCACCATGATGGCACGCGAGGGGCATGATCGTTCATCTCGTCGACGGCACATACGAGCTGTTCCGCCACTTCTACGGGCTGCGCCGCTTCAACAAGGGCGTCGACGCCCACTACGGCGCGGTCGTCGGCGTCCTCAACACGATCCTTGAAATGATCGAAGGCGGCGCCACGCACGTGGGCGTCGCGACCGATCACGTGATCGAGTCCTTCCGCAACGCGCTGTGGGCCGAATACAAAACGGGTGAGGGCATCGAGCCGGCGCTCTGGGCGCAGTTCGAACCGCTCGAGGACGCGCTCGTCGCAATGGGCGTCGTCACGTGGCCAATGGTGGAGCTCGAGGCCGATGACGCCATCGCGGCCGCCGCCGCGTGCGCCAACACCGACACGCGAGTCGAGAAGGTGTGTATCTGGACGCCGGACAAGGACCTCGCACAGTGCGTGCGCGATGAGCGCGTCGTGCAGGTGGATCGCAAGAGCAAAGTGATTCGCAACGCGGCCGGGGTGCGAGAGAAGTTCGGCGTCGATCCCCAACACATCCCCGACTATCTGGCGCTTACCGGCGATTCGGCCGACGGATATCCGGGCATTGCGGGCATCGGCGCCAAGACCGCGGCCCGACTCATCAATCGCTACGGCGCGATCGAGTCGTTTCCGCCGGACATCCTCGGCGCCGATCGTGAGCGCGCGCTGCTCTTCAAGCGCTTGGCTACACTGCGGAGCGATGCGCCGGTGCTGCGCGCGGTAGACGATCTCGAATGGCGTGGTCCCGCACCGCGGTTCGCGGACTTCGTGGCCCGATTCGAGAATCCGCGACTGGGCGAGCGCGCGGCTCGCGCGGCCGGGGCGACACGGTAGCGCCCCAGCGGCGCTAGCCTATAGATTGACCCGCTCGACACGGCGACACCCATGCGCGCGGAGCTCGCGCAGACCGCCGGTACCGAATGACGCCGGCCGCATTGCGCCAGCTCGGCCCTCCTGGCCTTCAGGTCGACACACGAGTGAAGCAATTGACCAACTTGCAAGGCAGCTTTATGTTACGAGGCTCTGCTCATGGATGAGCTGAGCGTTGCGCGGCGCGGTTTCAAGTTGCTCGCGGGCACGGCGAATAAGGGGTTGGCCGAGGAGATCTCGCGGTGTTTGGGTGTCGATCTCACTCGCGTCACCATCTCGCGGTTCGCCGATGGTGAGATTTTCGTCCGCATCGACGAGAACGTGCGCGGCGCGGACGTGTTCATCGTGCAGCCGACCAATCCGCCGGCGGATTCGATCATGGAGTTACTACTCCTGATCGATGCCGCGCGCCGGGCGTCGGCGGCGCGCATTACGTGCGTGATGCCGTACTACGGCTATTCGCGGCAGGATCGGAAAGATCAGCCGCGGGTGGCGATCGGCGCAAAGCTGGTGGCGAATTTGATCACGACCGCGGGCGCGAACCGCGTGTTAGGCATCGATTTCCACCAGCACGCGTTGCAGGGGTTTTTCGACATTCCCGTCGACCACCTGTACGCCGCGCCGGTGTTCGTGTCGCACTATCGCAAGAAGCAGTTGCGCGACCTGGTCGTGGTGGCGCCGGATGTCGGCTCGGCGAAAATGGCGCGGGGATTCGCGAAGCGGCTCAACGGGACGTTCGCGATCATCGACAAGCGCCGCCCAACGGCCAACGTCGCCGAAGTCTTGAACGTGGTGGGTGAAGTGGAGGGCCGGGATTGTCTCATTCCCGACGACATGATCGATACGGCAGGCACGGTCACCGAGGCGGCGCGCGCGCTCAAGTCACTTGGCGCCAAGGACATTTACGTTTGCGCGACGCACGCGCTGCTCTCGGGACCTGCCGTCGAACGCCTAACGGCGGCGCCGATTGCCGAAGTGACCGTGACGGACACGATCGCGATTCCGCCGGCGCGGCGCTTCGGACAGCTCAAGGTGTTGTCGGTGGGCGAATTGTTGGCGAAGGCCATTCGGTACACGCATTCTGATGAATCGGTGAGCTCGTTGTTCGAGTGACACCGGGCAACCAGTCACGAGTGATACGCATATGACGGCAACCCTCTCGGCCTCCAAGCGCACCGACACCGGCAAGGGTGCGGCGCGAAAGCTTCGCGCGGCGCAATTGATCCCCGGCGTCATTTACGGACACAACCGCGAACCGCTCGCACTCTCGATGAGCGGCCGCGACCTGGATCGCCTGCTCGATCGCATCGCGGCCGAGACCACAGTGGTGGAGCTCACGATCGACGGTACGATGTCGCGGACGCTCATCCGCGAGATCCAGCGCCATCCGTTCAAGCGCGAGGTGCTGCACGTCGATTTCCTCGAGCTGGTGGCCGGCGAGAAAGTGGCGGTCGACCTGCCGATCGTGCTCGTGGGCACGCCGGCGGGCGTGCGCGACTCGGGCGGCATCCTCGACCAGATCCTGCGCGAGATCAGCATCGAGGTGGATCCGGCGCACATGCCGACCCACATCGAGGTGGACGTCTCTGCGTTAGGCATCAACGACTCGCTGCACGTGTCCGACCTCAAAGTGCCGGAAGGCATCGAGGTGCTGGTGGACGCCGGGGCCACGGTGTGCGTCGTCTCGCCGCCGCACGTCGAGGAAGAGCCGGCCGCACCGGAAGCCGGCGCCGAGACCGAAGTGCCGGCCGAGCCCGAGCTCATCCGGAAGCCGAAGGGCGAGGACGAAGAGGGCGCCGAAGAGGAGAAGTGATCGTGGCCGGCGCGGCCGGCGCCGCCTGCTGATCGAGGGTCCGGCGCATGAAGCTGATCGTCGGCCTGGGGAATCCCGGGCGCGCCTACGAACGGACACGCCACAACGTCGGCTGGTGGGTGGTGGACCACCTGGCCGACGTTTGGCATCTCGGGGCCTGGCGCGAGGACGCTCAGGCGCTCGTCGCCTCCGGCCGGTTAGGCGCGGCGCACGTGCGGCTCCTGAAGCCGCTCACGTTCATGAACTTGAGCGGAGCCGCGCTGGTGCCGTACCTCAGGCGCCCCACGTTCGACCCGGCCACCGACCTGCTCGTCGTGGTGGATGACGTGGCGCTTTCCGTTGGGCGCATTCGCCTGCGCGCCCAAGGCAGCGCGGGCGGGCACAACGGGCTCAAGAGCATCGAGCTCGAGATCGGCGGCCGCGAGTACGCTCGCCTGCGCGTTGGTGTGAGGCCCGTCGATCCCGACCGGCCGATCGGCGAGCTCGCGGATTTCGTGTTGTCGCCATTCGGCTCGGCGGACCGCGACGTCGTGGTATCGCTGTATCCGCAGCTGACCGCCGCTATCGAGACGTGGGTGCACGACGGGATTGCCGCCGCTCAGAACCGCTTCAACGCGGACGCCACGGCCTAGTTCTTTTTCACATCGACACGTTCAACGCTGCATGCTCTCGCTCGCCATCGTCGGTCTGCCTAACGTCGGCAAGTCCACGCTGTTCAACGCGCTCACCGCCGCCAAGGCGGACGCGGCCAACTACCCGTTCTGCACTGTCGAGCCGAACGTCGGCATCGTCGAAGTGCCCGACCAGCGCCTCACGACGCTGGCCGAAATCGTCCAGCCCAAGAAGGTGGTCCCTGCGGTGGTGCAGTTCGTGGACGTCGCGGGCCTGGTGAAGGGCGCGTCGAGCGGAGAGGGATTGGGCAACAAGTTTCTCGCCAACATCCGCGAGACCGACGCCATCGTGCACGTGGTGCGCTGCTTCGACGACCCCGACGTGCTGCACGTGATGGGCTCGGTGGACCCGGTGCGCGACCGCGACGTGATCGAGCTGGAACTGGCGCTCGCCGACCTGGCTACGGTGGAGAACCGGCTCGACCGCGTGCGCCGCGCGGCGAAAGCGGCGGACAAGGATGCGCTGGCCGAGCTCCCGGTGCTCGACGCCGCGTATGCTGCGTTAGGCGAAGGCAAGGGGCTGTGGCAGCTGCGCCTGGATGCCGCGTCGCGCGCGGTACTCAAGCCGCTCTCGCTGCTCACCATCAAGCCCGTGCTCTACGCCGCCAACGTGAGCGACACCGAGCTCACGGGCGCCGAGGGTCCGCACCTGCGCGCGCTGCGCGAGGCCGTGCGCTCGAGCGGCGAGCACGCCGAGATCGTCCCCTTCTCCGCCAAGATCGAGGCCGAGCTCGCGGACCTGCCGCCCGAGGATCGGGCGGAGTTCCTGTCGTCGTTAGGCGTCGAGTCCGCCGGCCTCGCTCGGCTCATCCGCGCCGGCTACGCGCTCTTGGGACTCGAGACCTACTTCACGGCGGGCGAGCCCGAGGTGCGCGCCTGGACCATTCATCAGGGCGACACGGCACCCAAAGCCGCCGGCGTGATCCACACGGACTTCGAGCGCGGATTCATTCGCGCCGAGACGGTGTCGTTCGATGAGTTCGTCGCCAACCGCGGATGGAAAGCCGCGCGCGAGAAGGGCGTGGTGCGCAGCGAGGGAAAGGAGTACGTGGTGGCGGACGGGGATGTGATGCTGTTCCGATTCAACGTCTGAGGGACGCGTCGCCCCGCGGAGGCGCTTCGTTGGTGGCGACGGGACCCTGCCTTTCGACCACCTGAAGTGTGTCGTACATTCCCGCAGCAGACGGATATTTCCTCGCGAACACTCTGGTCCTGTGGACGAACAGGGCGAAGTCACTCGATTGTTGGGCGCCGCACAAGGCGGAGACGCGCAAGCACTCAACCGCGTCGTGACGCTCGTGTACCGCGAGCTCGAGCAGCTCGCGCACCGGCAGCTGGCAAAGGAGCGCCCGGATCACACGCTCGACACCGGCGCGCTGGTCCACGAGGCCTTCCTCAAGGTGTCTGGACTACACAGCATGCAGTGGCAGAGCCGCGCGCACTTCCTGGCTATGTCCGCGCGATTGATGCGGCGCATCCTCGTCGACTACGCGGCCGCAAAGAGCGCGCAGAAGCGCGGCGGGGACGCCGTCCGCATCACGCTCGATGCCGATCTGGGGTCGGCCGCCGCCGCGGAAAGCGAGGATTTGCTCGCGTTAGACGACGCCCTGCAACGGCTGGCGACGCTCGATGCGCGCCAGGCGCGTGTGGTGGAGTGCCGGTTCTTCGCGGGCATGAGCGTCGAGGAAACCGCGACGGCCCTCGATATCTCGCCCGCGACCGTAAAGCGCGACTGGATGGTTGCACGCGCATGGCTCAACGCGGAGCTCGCGTCGTGAGCTACAGCGCGGATACAGTGGAGCGGCAAGTGCGCAGCGCCGACACGGATCGATGACGCCCGAACGGTGGGCCATCGTCCAGCACGTGTTGCACGAAGCCATTCCACGCGACGGGACAGATCGCGATACGTACCTCGAGTCGGCCTGTGCGGGCGACGCCGCTCTGCGACGCCACGTTGATGCCCTGCTGAATGCGCACGCACGTGCCGGCAAACTGGATGCGCTCGAGGATCGCATCCGGGCGCCGCTCGCAGCGCTCCTCCATAGCCCGGGCGGCGTCCCGCCGGACACGCCGGTCCGCTCGCGCTATGAGGTCCTCGAGCGGTTAGGCAGCGGCGGCATGGGCGTCGTGTATCGTGCGCACGATCGGCGTCTCGATCGGCACGTCGCCCTCAAGTTTCTTCCGCCGCACCTCGCCACTGCAGATGCGGCCAAACGGCGGTTCCTCGCCGAAGCGCAGGCCACCGCCGCGCTCGAGCACCCGAACATCTGCACGATCTACGAGATCGGCAACATGGATGACGGCCAGTTGTACATCGCCATGCCGTTCTACGATGGCGAGACGCTGGACCGGCTGATTCTCCGGGGGCCGATGCCCGTTGGCGAGACGATCCGCATCGCGCTCGCGATCGCGGACGGGCTGGCCAAGGCGCACGAGCGCGGCATCATCCATCGCGACGTGAAGCCGCCTAACGTGATGATCACCGCCGATGGACTGGTGAAAATCCTCGATTTTGGGATCGCCAAGCTGGTGGACCTCGGCGCGGATGGTGCCACGCAGCCAGGCACCAGGGTCGGCACGGTGTCGTACATGAGTCCGGAGCAGGCGGGCGGCGAACCCGTCGATCATCGTACCGACGTCTGGTCGTTGGGCGTCGTGCTCTATGAGATGCTGGCGGGCGAACGCCCCTTCCTCGGCGACGACGAGCGCGGGCTCATCGAGGCGATACAATTGCGCGACCCCAAGCCGCTCTCGACACGGTTCGAGGAGCTGCCGTCGTCCATCGACGGCATTATCGCCACGGCGCTCGCCAAACGGCCCGCCGATCGATACGCATCGATGCGAGCCTTGGTGCAGGAACTGGTCTCGCTTCACGCCCTGCTCGCACCGGCTGTCGGCGCACCGCGTCCAAGCACCGCACGCCATGAGCCCCCGCGCACCGCGCTCGCGTTAGGCGGCGAGCGCCGCCAAGTCACGATCCTCGTCGCCACGGTGTCGGGCTACGCGTCCGTCATCGAGCGCTGCCCGCCCGACGAGACGGAACGGGTCCTTGGCCGTGTGCGCAACGCGGCGGTGGATGTGACGCGCCGCTACGGCGCATCGATCGAGGGGCTGCAGGGCGATCAACTGCGGGCGGTGTTCGGCGTCCCCGAGATTCACGAGGACGATGCGCTGCGCGCCGTCCGTGCTGCACTCGAGTTGCACGCGTGCGTCCGCGAGATCGCGGCATCGGTCGCCGACGGACCGGCGCGGGCGATCCGCATGCAGTCGGGGATTCACACAGCGCCGGTGGTGATTCATCGTCCTCGACGCGACGACAGCGGTTACCAAGTGATCGGCGCCGCGATGCACTCGGCCGCGCGTCTCTCGGCGATCGCGGCGCCGGACGAAATTCTCGCGAGCGGCGAGTGCCATCGGCTCGTGTCGCCGTTCATTGCCGCGGAGCCAAGCGCGCCGGCGCTGCTCACGGCGGGCGCCGCGCCATCGGTCGTATACCGCATTCGCGGCGAGTCCGGGCTGACGACGCGCCTCGAGGCGGCCGAGCGCGCCGGCCTAACGCCGTATGCGGGCCGTGGCGCCGAGCTCGGCACGGTGAAAACGAGGCTTGCACAGGCCTGCGCGGGTGACGGGCAGTTGGTGGTCATCGTCGGCGAGGCCGGAGCCGGAAAAAGCCGGCTGTTGTACGAGCTGCGACACGGATTGGTCGGCAGCGACGTGCGAGTGCTCAAGGGACGGTGCCAGTCGTACGCCGGCGTCGCGCCGTATCGCCCGTTCATCGAAGCGCTGCTCACCATCATCGGGCCCGACGATGGCGGCGAACAACGCACATCGCTCGAGCACATCGTGTCGCGCATCGTCGCTATCGATTCGTCGCTGGCCGATTTCGTCCCGCTGTACCTGCACCTGCTCTCGATCGACAGTCAGCAGTACCGCGTGCCGCGCCATCTGCAAGGCGAGCGCTTCAAAGCGGCGATGCTCGATGCGCTCGTGGCGATCGTCACGCTCTATGCCCAACGACACCCGGCCGTCGTGCTGTTCGAGGACTGGCACTGGGTGGACGGTGCATCGCGCGATGTGCTCCGCCAGCTCTCGGAAATTCTCGCGGCATTTCCGCTGCTCGTCGTCGTGTCGTGTCGTCCCGATGGCAGCGATGCATGGGGCAGCGCGGACAACCGGACGGTGATTCATCTGGGACCACTCGACCGAATCGCGTCGGCAGCGATCATGCAATCCGTGCTACAGGCTAACCGCGTGGAGCCGGAGCTGGCGCGTCAGATCCATGAACGGACAGGCGGCAATCCATTCTTTCTCGAGGAAGTGTGTCAGACACTGATCGAGGACGGTACGGTGACGGTATCCGACGGCGAAGCCATCGCGGCCGACGCGTCGGCCCCAGTGCAATTGCCGGAAACCGTGCAAGCGGTGATTCGAACGCGACTCGGCCGCCTGGACGGGGACGCGCTCGAAGTGCTTCGCGTCGCATCGGTGATCGGCCGCGAATTTTCAGGCGCCGTACTCGAGCACGTCCTCATGGGCGCCATTGCGGCAGCGCCGGCGCTCCGGCGCCTCAATGGCGCCGGGCTCCTGCAGCAGACCAGCGTTGTCCCGGAGCAGTCGTACCGATTCAAGCACGTGCTAACGCAGGAAGTGACGTACAGCACGCTGCTCGAGCATCAGCGCAAGACGTTGCACGGAGCGGTGGGACGCGCGCTCGAGCGCCTGTATTCGACACAAATGGAAGAGCGCCTCGGCCTGCTGGCGCATCACTTCAGCCACGCCGAAGAATGGCGAGAAGCCGTGCGCTACGGCATGCAAGCAGCGGAACGCGCGGCCGCATTGAGCCAGTTCTCCGACGCGCTTGCGGCGCTCGAACGTGCCCAATCGTGGCTCATGCATCTGGAGGACAACGCGGATCGGCGAGAGACGCTCGCCGACATTCTGCTGCGCCAAGAGCGTGTGTGCGAGACGCTGGGCCTGCGCGGGCGACAGCAACGCCTGGTGGATGAACTCATCGCGCTCCTCGCGCCGGTGGGCGCGTCGGCGAAGCTCGCCGAGGCATATCTGCGGCAAGGCGACGTGTCGACGCTCCTCAAGAAATTCGATGCGGCGGGCCGGGCCCTCGAGACGGCGCTGCGCATCGCGCGCGAGCAGGGCGATGCGGCGGCCGAGCGAAACGCGCTGCGCAGCATCGGCCTGCTCCGATGGCATGAAGGCAACAATGCAGAGGCGCTCGCGATTGCCGAGGACGCGCTGGCCATCGATCGCGAGCGCGAGGACGAGCACGCTGTCGCCGGCGATCTCGCCAACCTGGGGAGCATCCTGCGGGGCATGGGCGAGTACGAGCGCGCCAGGCTGTGTCTCGAGGAGGCGCTGGAGCTGCGGGCCGTTCGAGAGGATCCGATCACCCAATCGTTCGTGCTGCAACATCTGGCGAACGTGCATCGGTCGTTAGGCAACGCCGAGCGCGCGCTCGAGTACCTGCGCCGCGGAGCCGAGCAGACGCGCGAGCTGCGGCTGCCGATCCAGCGGTCGTTCCACCTCACCGCGATCGCACACATCTATTTGCAGCAGGGGATGATCGAGGACTCCCTGCGCGTGTACGGCGAGGCGGTCGATCTCAGTCGCAAGGCCCGGCATGCGGATGGTCTGGCGCAGGGCGTCCGCACGTTAGGCGAGGTACTGTTCGGCCTGCGGCGCGACGCCGAGGCGCTGCCGCTGTTCACGGAGGGCGTTGCGTTGTTCGCGCAGCTCGAGGATGGGCGCGGCGAAGCGTTGATGTGGTCGCGGATCGCAGCCATCAACGAGCGAACCGGATCGTTCATCGAGGCCGGCGCGGCGTGGGAGTCGGTACGGGCGCTCGCGCGCCAGGTGGGTGGCACGAGCGACGAACTGGACGCGATCGACGGAATGGCGCGGTGCGCGCGCCACCGACCGCCGAACGACGCCGGCGCCGCCATCGCACTGTACGAAGAGGCCATCGCGTTGGCATCGGCGAGAGGCGAGCAGCAGCGTGAAGGATCGGTGCGCAACCGCCTCGGCATTCTGCACTGGGAGCGCGGCGCCTACGCATCCGCCCTCCAGCAATACGAAGCCGCGCTCCGCATTGTCCGCGCGCTCGGCGACGCCGTACACGAAGGGCTCATCCTGAACAGTCTCGGCCTAACGCTATCTCGACTGCGCCGACACGATGAGGCGCGAACCGTGCTCGCGCAGGCCCTCGCCCTGAATCGCCATACGGGCGAATCGCTGCTCGAGGCACATACGCTGGCGGTCCTGGGCGAAGTCTACGCGGACGTCGGCCGTCTCGAGGATGCGGCGGCGCACTACGAGCTGGCCATCGCCATCCGCCGCGAGATGCAGGACCAGGTCGGCACCGGCCATCTGTTGACTCGACTCGCGCACGTGCACGACATGCAATCCACCACATCACCAGCGGAGTGAACCATGCCGCGCTACATCATCGAGCGGAATGTCCCCGGGCTGTCGCATCAGGATCTCGAGGCCGCCGCCAGGCGATCGATCGAAACGATCGCCCACATGCAGGGCGTCGTCTGGATCCGGAGCTACGTGTCCGATACCGAGGGGAAGATTTATTGCGAGTACGATGCACCGGACCCGGCTGCGATTCTGGACCATGCACGTCGCGCCGGGTTGCCGGTGGATCGGATCTCGGAGGTCACCCTCGAGATCAGTCCCGCGATGTTCGTGTGAACCTGCCTAACCCCAGCGCGGCATCTCGTCGGGGCTGATTCCGAGGAGCGTCTTCGCGACCAGCTCGTGCGTGAGCGCGCTGTTCGCGGGGTGTATCCGGCCCAAGCGCGCGTCACGAAAGAGACGCTCGAGCTCCGCACGCCTGAAGATGCCAAAGCCGCCCGCCAGGTCGAGCGCGCGATCGATGATGCGCCACGCGCCCTCCACCGCGTGATACTTGGCCGCGAAGATCTTGGCCGGCCACTGCGCGCCGTGGTTCACTCCGTCAGACCAATCCTGCGCGATGCGGTCGAGGTGAGGCCCGATGCTCTCCAGCTCGAGACCCATGTCCGCCACACTGTGCTGCACCTCGGCATGGTAGGCCATCGACCGGGACAGCGCGATGGACTTTTTCTTTTTCAGCGTGTCGATGGTTCGATCGAGCGCGTACTGCGCCATACCGTAGTAGATGTTGCCGAAGCCGAGCAGCGCCCATGCGAACACCGCCAGTACGAACAGGTCAACACCCGCCGCGCCGGCCGGGATGACGCGTACGACGAAACGCTCGGGCACGACCGCACCCTCCAGAATCGTGTCATCGCTCCGCGTCGCGCGCATGCCGAGGACATCCCACGTCTCTTCGACGCGAAAGCCGGCGGTGTCCCGCGGCATGAACGCGTGCACGATTTTCGGCGCAGCCGGATCGCTCATGTCCATGCCGTGAAGCCCGAGATAGGACCACACGGGAGTGAGGCTGCCGAACGATTTGTGTCCGGTGAAGCGATATCCGCCCGCGACGCGTTCAGCTTTGGTGGTGGAGAGCAGCACCGGAATGTCGTTGCCGCTCTCGGCATGTCCCGCCGCGAATACCGCGCCGCGGGCGGCCTCGTTGAGCAGCCACTCCAGCGACCGGTCGCCGGCGCGCCAGAGGTCGGCGGCGACACCTACCCAATAGAGGTGCATGTTGATGCCTAACGCTGTGGGCGGCGCGTAGTAGGCGAGCCGCCGTTGCTCGCGAACGATGTCGGCGAGGGTGAACCCAGGCCCGCCGAATTCAGCGGGCAGCGGGAGGCGCAGGTATCCGGCGTCGCGCAGTTCCTCGAAGTCTTCCGAGAAGAATCTGTTTTCCCGATCGTAGCCCGCAGCGCGCTTCCGACAGCGCTCGAGGAGCGCCGGGGTGAGTGGTGACGGAGAGACGGCGTCCTCCGAGTTAGAGGAAGCGGTCTCCGAGGCAGTCGTAGCCATGACGCGACTCCGGTGTTTGGTTCGAGTAGGATGGGGGACGTTTACAGTAGAGGCGGCAGAAACCGGAAACGGGGCTCACACGCTGGGGGCGGCGGCGCTTCCCTCACAAAGCTCTCACCAGTTACTTTACGTCACTCACATAGCCCTCCTCCGCCCAAAGAGCGGAGGCGACCAAGACCACAGGGAGGAAGCACCAGAATGCCTCGCCGCTACGAGGCGGTGTACATCTTCGACTCTACGCTCGAAGACGCCGCCATCCAAGAGAAACTCGGCCGGTTCCACGCCATGCTCGGCGCCGGCGACACCCTCAACGTCGACCATTGGGGCCGGCGCCAGCTCGCCTACTCCATCGGTCCGCGCGACAACGGCTACTACGCCATCGCGCGCTTCGAGGCCGAGCCGACCGTGCTCCCGGAGTACGAGCGCGCGCTCAAGCTCGACGAAGGCGTCGTCCGCTACCTCGTCGCCCTGCACGAGCACGAAGTCGGCGCACCGCCGATGAGCGAAGAAGAGATGGCCGCGGGCCGCACGGCACGCAGCGCCGATGACGACGACGACGAGGACTGACCCATGCGACGCCCACAGAAAAGCTGCCCGTTCTGCGAGTCCCGCGTGCGCTTCATCGATTACAAGGATGACCGCACGTTAGGCCGCTTCCTCACCGATACCGGCAAGATTTTGCCGAGCCGCCTGAGCGGCGTGTGCGCCCGCCACCAGCGCCAACTGGCGGTGTCGATCAAGCGCGCGCGATACCTGGCCCTGATCCCCTATATCCGGGGACACCAGGCCTGACGGATGCCTAACGGCACCACGCCGGCGCCGCGCGAACGGGGATGGATCCGCGTCATCCTCGCTCTCGCGGCGTTGCTGTTGATTCCGCACATCCCGGGCGGACCATCCACGTTGCCCGTGGTCGACACGCTGGTACTGCTCGTGCCCGCGCTCGCCGCGTGCTGCGTGGTGGGATGGTGGGCCGGCGGTTCGCTGTGGCTCGCGCTCATCTGGTCGACGCTCGCCGCGGCGATCCTCGTCTTGCCGCCGCCGGCCGGCGTCGATGACGCGTACTACGCGCTGGCCCGCGGGTGGGGCGTGATCGTCGCGGCCGCCTTCGGCGTGGTGTGCCTCGTCGGACGCGGGCAGCCGTTCATCACCCGCGCGCTCATGGGACTCGGCCTCGCGATCGTCCTGTCGTTAGGCGTGATCGGCGTGGGCCGGCTCGACCCCGGCAGCGCCGAACGCGTCTTCGCCGGGCAGTTCGCCGCCCGCAACAGCGCGGCAGTGGATGAAATGGAAAAGGACGCGTCGCAGGTGGCGGAGTCGTTCCCGAATCTGTCGGGGATGGCACGCGAGGTCGCCACGCGACAGGCTCAGGTGCAGGACACGCTGTCCCAGTATGCAGCGCCGATCTATCCGGCGGCGCTCGCCCTCGAGGCGCTGGCGGCGCTCGCACTCGCGTGGGCGCTGTTTCACCGCTTGAGCCGCGTGCGCATCGGCGCGCCGCTCGCACCGCTCAAGCTGTTCACATTCGGCGACCAGCTGGTCTGGGCGCTGGTCGCCGGCGTTGCCTTGATCCTCGTGCCGTCGCGCGACGCGCTGGCGGCGATCGGTACGAGCGTGCTCATCTTTTTCGGAACGCTGTACGCGCTGCGCGGCTACGGCATCTACGCGTGGTTCATCTCACGGCGCGTGGCGGTGACCAGCGTGGCAGTGGCGGTCGCGGCGTTTCCGTTGTCGCTCGTCACCGTGCCGTGGGCAGTTGGCCTCGGCGTGAGTGACACCTGGATCGACTGGCGCCGCCGCCTCAAGCATTCGCTTACCGGCGGCAGCGACCGCGCCTGACCCCCGTCTCGTCTTCGCCTAACGTTACCCTTTCGCCCGACTGGAGCACGACATGGAAGTCATTCTTCGCAACGCCATCGAAAACGTGGGCAAGCCGGGCGACATCGTCAAAGTGTCCAACGGCTACGCGCGCAATTATCTCATTCCGCGCGGGCTGGCTTACGAGGCCACGACCGGCAACCGCAAGCGCATCGCTGCGGAGCGCGCGCGTCTCGACGCGGCCGAGAACGCCCGCCGCGACGCCGCGCAGACCGTCGCGGACCGTCTGCAGCAGGTGTCGCTCACCTTCTCCGCCCGCGTCGGCGATGAAGAGAAGCTGTTCGGCTCGGTGACCGCGGCCGACATCGCCCAGCAGCTCCACGCGCAGGGCTTCCCGGAAATCGAGAAGCGACAGATCGAGCTGCACGAGCCAATCAAGTCGTTGGGCGTGTATCGCGTACCGATCCGCCTCCACGCCGAGGTGAAGCCCGACATCAAGGTGTGGGTGATCAAGCAGTAGCGCGCCGATTCGTACCGTTTTCTGACAGCCGCCTCGGGGCCGCGACCTCGAGGCGGCTGTTTCGTTCGCGCGCGCATGACGGCGCGTCGCGCGCTGACCGGAACGAAACTGAGCGTTTGGGTAGCGAGCACGCTCGTTGCGTACGGTGCACGCAGGCGACCGAGACTGGTCGACCACGCCGGAGCGACGCATTGTTTCGTGCTACCCGATCTCGCAGCGCCGAGGGCTGGACCGTCCGCGATACGCGCGAGGTGGGTTGCGCGGCAGGCGGAGGGTTATGCATTACGTTGAAACATCCCGTCGCATTGGACCGCGACGCTGACGTCAGTACACTCAGCCCTGGTTTGATCGAGCACAGCATGTCGCAGCCGTCGACACAATCGCAATCCGATTCGCTCACGCAGGCGCGCCGAGCCGCCAACCTCTGCTCGGACCTCAAAGCCAACGATGTCGTGATGCTCGACCTCGCGCGCGTCTCCGATGCCACGGACTATTTCGTGATCGCGAGCGGTTCATCCGACACGCACGTGCGTGCGATTGCGGAGCACGTGCTGGAGGAGCTCAAGAAAGAAGGCGTGAGAGCGCACCACGTCGAAGGGCTGCCCCAGGGACGTTGGGTGTTGCTCGACTACATCGATTTCGTGGTCCACGTGTTCCACCCCACGCTTCGGTCATTTTATCAGCTGGAACGATTGTGGGGTGATGCGGCGACGATCCCGATCGAGGGATTGCGGGCGGGCATGTGACGTCCACCTGGGCACGTCGCGCTCTCGTTGTCGCGGCGGTGATCGCGACCGGCCCGGCCGCGCTGCACGCCCAGGATTACTTCGGACAGAATCAGGTCCAGTATCGGAACTTCGACTGGCAGGTGATCGAGACCGATCACTTCCTCATCCACTATTATCCCGATGAGCGCGAGGCGGCGATGGACGCCGCCCGATTGGCCGAGCGCGCGTATGCGCGATTGTCGCGCGTGTTGTCGCACGAGTTCCGCGAGAAGAAGCCGATCATGGTGTTCGCCTCGCGGTCGGACTTCGGCCAGAACAACGTCACTGGAGATTTAGGCGAAGGCACCGGTGGCGTCACCGAGCCGCTGCGCGACCGGATGCTGCTGCCGTTCACCGGCGACTACCGGTCGTTCGAGCATGTTCTTACGCATGAAATGGTGCACGAGTTCCAGTTCGACATCTTCCAGCACGGACACGGCGCGGGCGCGGCACTGCCGGCGCTGACGGCAGTGGATCCGCCGCTGTGGTTCATGGAAGGCATGGCCGAGTATTTGTCGATCGGCCCGGATGATCCGCACACAGCGACGATCATCCGCGACGCGGCGCTCAACGACAATCTGCCGTCGATGCGGTTGATGACGGAGCGCCCCGACCTGTACTTCCCGTATCGCTACGGCGAGTCGTTCTGGGCGTACGTCGGACAGCGGTGGGGCGACGACGTGATCGGCGCGATCTTGAGCGACGCTGCATCGTTAGGCGTGCCGGCGGCGTTCTCGCGCGAAACGGGCATGTCGCTGGACGACCTCGGCAACGAGTGGCGCTCCGCGATGCGCGAGCGCTATCTGCCGCCGGTGGCGCGACTCGAGCGGCCGCGCACGTTCTCGCAGCCGTTGCTCACCGAGCGGCGGAGCGGCGGACAGATTTTCCTCGCGCCGGCGCTCTCGCCGGACGGCCACTACATCGTATTCCTGTCCAACGGCAGCTTCATTCGCGGCCAGGTGTTCATCGACCTGTGGCTGGCCGATGCCCGCACGGGCAAGCGCATCGCGCGCCTCGTGAAGAGCACGTTCGACCCGAACTTCGAAGAGCTGCAGATTCTCTACTCGCAGAGCGCGTTCTCGCCCGACAGCAAGCGGCTCGCGTTCACTGCGTTAGGCGAAGGCAAGGAAGAGCTGTACATCCTGGACGTCGCCACGCGCAAGCGGATCGCGCAGATTCATCTGCCGCTCGACGGGATCACGAGCCCCAGCTGGTCGCCCGATGCCAAGCACATCGTGTTCTCGGGCGACCACGGCGGCATCACCGATCTGTACACGATCAACGCCGACGGCACAGGCCTCCGGCAACTGACCAGCGACCGCTACGGGGATTTGCAACCGCAGTGGTCGCCCGACGGCTCGACCATCGCGTTCGCGACCGACCGCGGCGACGGCGCCGATCTCGCCCAACTGCGGTTCCCGAAGATGCGCATCGCGCTCTACCACCTGCGCGACGCGTCGATCGACGTGCTGCCAGGGCAGAGCGGCCTCAACATCAACCCGATGTGGGCGCCCGACGGGCAGTCGATCGCCTTCGTGAGCAACCGCACCGGCATCGAGAATCTGTTCCTCGCCGACCTCGTGAGCGGCGAGCAGCACCAGCTCACGCACGTGGTGGGCGGCGTCTCCGCCATTACCGAAGTCAGTCCCGCCATCTCGTGGGCGCCCGGGACCGACCGTCTCGTATACACCTATTACGACGATGGCAACTACTCGATCTGGTCGGTGGACCATCCGCGCGCGCTGATCGCGCGGCCCGAGGGGCCGGCGGCGCAGACAGTGGCGCAGCGCAACCGCAGTGGAGGCAGCGGCAGCGGTGGCCGTGCGGCCGCGGCGTCCGTGGAGCGCGCGAGTCCATCGCCCGGCGACCTCGTGCCTAACGGAGTCGACGTCGCGCCGTCGGAGGCGTCGCGCGCCGTGCCTGCGCCGGGCAACGACCTCGCCGGCGATACCGTCGCGCACACGCGCCCGCCGGTGACGGTGGAAGCGCTGCTCGACAGCGCCGATCTCACGCTGCCCGACAGCACGACGTTCAAGCGCTACAAGTACCACGTGCGGTTCGCGCCCGACTACGTCGCCCGCCCATCCGTCGGCTACGGCGCCGACGAATTCGGGAACGGCGTGTACGGCGGCACGGCTGTCATCCTCAGCGACATGACCGGCGACAACCAGCTCGCGTTCGCCGGCGCCGTGAACGGCCGCGTATCCGACGCCCAGGTGTTCGCGGGCTACACGAACCTCGGCCAGCGCTTCCAGTATTCGACCGGCATCTATCAACAGCCATACTACTTCGCCAACGGGTACGGCCTGCAGGGCAACGCGCAGGGGTTCTTCGAAACGCAAATCATCACCCGCTACATGGTGCGCCAGACGTACGGCGTGGGCATCTATCCGCTCGATCGCTTCACGCGCATCGAGTTGGGCATGCGCCTAACGAACCTCCAGCGCAGCGACCTCGTGTTTACGAGGCAGCTGGACTCGTCGTACACACAGATCGATCCATTCGGCGAGCGGGACCAGAATGCGCGCACCGTCAACTACGCGCAGCCGCTGCTGGCGTACGTGTCCGACAACGTGCTGTGGGGATTCACGTCGCCGATTTATGGCCGCCGCTACCGCTTTCAGGTGCAGCCCGCTGTGGGCAGCCTCAAGTGGACCGAATACCTGGCCGACTACCGGCGTTATGACCCGATCCTGTTCAGCTATCTGACCGTCGCCACGCGCGTCATGGCCAACGTGTCCACGGGACGCGACGCCGACTCGCTGCGCAAGTACATCGCCTACTCCGACGAAATGCGCGGCTACGACGGCGCGACGTTCTCGGCGTCCCAAAGCAGCTGCCCCAGCACGACCACGGCCGCGCTCTACCGCTGCTCCCCCCTCCTCGGCAGCAGCCTCGCCATGGCGAGCGCCGAGCTCCGCTTCCCAATCGTGCGGGGCGGTACGATCGCCGGCGTGATCCCGATCCCGCCGATCGAGGGCGCGTTCTTCTACGACGTCGGTACGGCGTGGTTCAGCGGCCAGGACGTGGTATTGCATCGCGTGCGCGTCACCGACCCGACCAACGTGCGCGGCCTGCTCACGAGCCACGGCGTGAGCCTCCGGGTGAACATGTTCAACTACGCGATCCTGGGATGGAGCTACGTGATTCCCACGGAAGCCACCGGGCATAGGGGTGTCTGGCAGTTCTCGATCTATCCGCCGTTCTAGACACGCGCTTCCCTTTCCCAAGTTTCCCCGCTGCCTTAACTTGCACGTCGTGCGTAGAGCGTTATTCGCGATTGCGCTCGTGCTGTCGGCGTGCGGTCGGAACGAGCGCGCCCGCGCACCTGCCGCGCCTGCCGATCATCCCGCTCCGAAGCAGTCCACTGGTCCCGACGCGCTCGTGCTGCGATTTCCACGCGCGGGGGGACTCGTTCGCGCGTTCGCGTATCCAACATTCGACTCGGCTATCTGGAAGTCGTCGGACAAGACGCCGGCGTTCGAGCGCGTGTTGGGCTTCGACGACGAGGCAGGGTCCGTCACCGGCGTCGACGCGAAGGGCGCCGTGGTGCGCGTGGATCTGCGACTCGGCGCGGTGTCGCGCGACGCGAAGCCCAAACTCACGCGACTCGCGTCGAGCGACGGGTCGAGCGTGTACGGTATCACGAAGGACGGCAGCGTCGTGCGTCTCACGCCCGCGGGACAATGGACGTTCAAGCCGCCCGAGGCGCCGCACGACGTAATCCCCGAGCCCGATGGCTCGCTGCTGCTCGTCTCCGATCACGGCGACAAGACCACCGTGTGGCAGATGCATCCGCCGGATCGCCAGCTCACCGACACCGCACACCTGCCCGCCGTTGGGCGCGCGGTGCGCACCATGGTGGGCGACCGCGTGTACTTCACGGTCGACTCGGGTCTCATTGGGCTGCGCAGCCGCGGGCTCGAGCCCGTGCCGAGCGTGCACCTGGACCACCGCGTGCGCGCGCTGGCCACCACGCCCAGCGGCGACCGCATTTACGTCGCGCTCGACTCGACGGACGCGATCGTGGTGATCGACCGGTACACGCACAAGATCGACACGCGCGTTCCGTTAGGCGGCCAGGCCGTGGACCTGCGGATGGACCCCACCGGCCGCTACGTCCTCGCGCGGCCGGCCGAGGGCGACTCCGCGTGGGTGATCAACGTCGGCACCGACCGGCTCGTGGGCGCCGTGTCAACCGAGTGGCGCGCCGACTTGCCATCCGTCGCGCCTAACGGATGGCTCGCGCTCCTCTCGAAGCACGACGTCCTCCTGGCCGACGGCGAGTCGCTGCGGGTCGAGAAAACGGTGAAGGACGGCGCCGACGATACGTGGCTCTTCGTCGTGTGGAACGGATTCCGCCGTCCCGACGCACCCGACCAGCCGCTCACGTTCGCCGGCGACAGCACGGGCCGCGCGGATACGGGCGCCGCGCAACCGACTGACACCGGCAACGTGTTCGCGACGCCGGCCGACACGTCGGGCGCGACCGACGCCCGACCCGCCACTGCACCGCGTCCCGCGACGCCGGACAGCACGGCTGCGCCGAATGTCGGCCTCGGCGGGTTCACGGTGCAGTTCGCGGCCCTGCGCTCCCAAGCCCTGGCCGATTCGCTGGCGCGCACGATTGCGGTCGACGGCGCGCATCCACGCGTCGTGGAAGCGCCGCGCAACGGCGCCAGGATCTATCGCGTGGTGCTCGGACCGTACGCCTCCAAGGACGACGCGCTGCGCGTCGCCAAGGCGTCGGGTGCATCGTACTGGATCTATCCCGGAGTACCGTGACCGTGAGCTCTCCGCTCGACCACACCATCACCTCGGCGTGGGAACACGAAGGACAGCGCATCGCGTCCGCGCTCGACTTTCGCGCGTCGGCGCTGGTCCTCGGATCCGACCCCGTCGCGGCGGCCGAAGTCGCACTCGGCATAGCGCGCGCTCAGGCGCGGCGCCGCCGCGTGTGCGTGGCCGATGTCGTTGGCGAGCTCAAACCGATCGAAGATTTGATTCCGTTCGACTTCGAGTACGGATTGATGGACGCGTTCTTCCAGGGCGTGTCGCTCAACAAAGTCGCGTATCCGGTGGACCCGGCGCGCAATCTCCTCCTGCTTCCCAGCGGGCCTCGGCCGATCGATCACGACGCCATCCTGGCGAGTCCGCGTTGGGCATCGCTGGCCGCGGGATTCCGGGATGCGGGGGCATTGCTGTTGGTCATCGCGCCGGACGACGCCGCGGGCACCGAGGCCGCGGCGCTGGCAACCGATGGCATCGTCCTGGTGGGCGACGCGCATCCGCCGGCGAGCGTGCCGCTGCTCGCGCACGCGCGCGTCGAGACGATGGAGCCGGTGGATGAGACGGCGCCGGTGATGTCGGACGCGCAGTTCGAGGAGCAACTCGCCCAACGGGCCGAGGTCGGGTCGGCGGTGCGGCCGGCGTCCGGGCACCTCGCCACCGTCCGATCGTTAGGCGCGCGACCCGTGCCGTTCTGGACCGGGGTCGCCGCGGCGGCCGTGGCGGTGATCGCGATCGCCACCTGGGCCGCGGATCGCTACGTCCCGCGCGCCTCGCCTAACGCGGAGGCCTCGCGGGCCGCGGATGCCCCGGCGGCCGAGAGCGCCGCCGGGCAGGCTGCGCTGCCCTCCGCCGGGGCGACGCCGCCCGACTCGGGTACGGCGCGCATGCCCAACACCGCCGCCGACGTCGCCGCCGGTACGCTCGTGGCGAATCCGTCGGATTCGGCCCATGCGTCCGCGTTTGCGGTGGCCATCGCCGAAGTGTCGAGCGGCAGCGGCGCCAACGTGCTGATCGACGACCAGACGCGGAAGGGAGTGCCGGCGCTCACCATCGCGCCGGAGGAAGGCAAGCCCGCGACCGGGCCAATGCTCGTGGTGAGCGGCGCGTTCGAGACACGGTTCGCCGCCGACTCGCTGCTCCGCGCGCTGCGGCAGCGCGGCGTGCTCAGGCGCGTGCAGGGGCACGTCACGACGCTGCCGCTCACGATTCTCGTGCAGTCCGGCGTCGCGCGCGACCAGGCCGCGATGTTCACGCACGGCTACCGCCTCAAGGGTCTGCCGGTATACGCCTTACTGCAGAGCGACGGCAGCGTGAACCTGTACGCCGGCGCGTTCGATTCAATCGACGCCGCCCAACCGCTCTTGTACCGCTTCCAAGCCAACGGCGACCAGCCGCGCGTGGCCTACCGCATCGGGAGAGTCTTCTAGTGCGCCTCACCAGGCTCGAACTCCACGGATTCAAGTCGTTCGCCGATCACGTCCACCTGGTCTTCGAGCCCGGCGTGACGGCGATCGTCGGGCCTAACGGATGCGGGAAGTCCAACGTGTCGGACGCGGTGCGCTGGGTGTTGGGCGAGCAGCGCGCGCGGGCGCTGCGCGGCGCGAAGATGGAAGAGGTGATCTTCCAGGGGTCGTCGGCGCGGCGCGCGGTGAACATCGCGGAGGTGTCGCTCCACTTCGAGAACGACGACGGCGCCCTCGCGGTACCGTTCCGCGAGGTCGTAATCACGCGCCGCCTTTCCCGGTCGGGCGAGAGCGAATACGTGCTCAACGGGGCGCCCTGCCGCCTGCGCGACATCCAGGACATGGTGCGCGGCACGGGACTCGGCGCGGACTCGGGCGTGGTGATCGAGCAGCGCATGATCGACGCGCTGCTTTCCGATCGGCCGGACGACCGGCGGGAGCTGTTCGAGGAGGCGGCGGGCGTAGGGCTCTATCGCGACCGCCGCCGCAGCACGGAGCGGCGTCTCGAGGAGACGACGGTCGATCTGTCGCGGCTCGACGACCTGATTTCCGAAGTGCAGAGCCAGGTGCGGTCGCTGGCGCGGCAGCGCAAGCGGGCGGAGCGGCACACGGACCTCATGGCCAAGCGGTACACGGCGGAGATCACGCTGGCCAAGCGCGACATGGCGGCGTGGCACGAGGAGCTACGGCAGCTCGAGGTTCGCCTAACGGAACTGCGCGCCGGGCAGCCGGCGAGCGAGCAGGACGTCCGCGCCGCGGACGACCGCCGCTCGCGCGCGCACAGCGCGCGTGCGGCGGCCGAGGCGCGGCGCGCCGAGCTGGGCCGCCTCGTGGCGGCCCAGCAGCAGGACACGCTGCAGCTCGAGGGCGAAGTGCGCGTGGGCGAGGAGCGCCAGCGCAATGCGCTGGCGCGCCGCCAACGCGCCGAAGAGGAGCGTCGGTTAGGCGAAGAGACCGGCACCCGGCTGGCCCGGGAGCGCGAGGCCGCGCGGGCCGAGCGGGCGGCGCTCGAGGGCGAGCTCGATGCCGCCCGCTCGGCCCGCGAACAGCGAGAGGCGGCGGAGAACGACGCGCGCGGCGCCGTCGGCGCGGCGCGCGCGGCGTTCGACGCCGCCGACCGGGAGCTGCGCCGCCTCCGCGACGAGCTCCGCGGCCTCGAGCTCGACGCCGACGGCGCCGAACGCGAGCTCGCCGAGCTCGCGGAACGCACCGACGCGCTGAGCGCCGAACGCGAACACGTCGACGCGGTGCTCGCCGATGCGGCGAGCGCGCTCGCCGTCGCAACCAACGCCGCCGAAGAAAGCGCCGCCGCGGCTGCAGCCGCCGCCGAGCGCCTGGCGGCTGCCCAGGCCGGCGCCGAAGACGCCCGCACCGCCGAAAACGTCGCGCGCGCGGAGCTCGTCCGCCTCGATGACCAACGCACCTCGCTCGAAGGACGCGTGCACGCGCTCGAGGCGCTCGAGCGCGAGCGCGTGGGCCTCGCTCCAGCCGCCGCCCGCCTGTTGCGCGACCGTGACCGCTTTGGCGACGGCGCGATCGTCGGGCCGCTCTCGGACTTCTTGAGCGCCGGCGCCGCCGACGCGGCGACCATCGAGCGCTATCTGGGCGCGAGCGTGCACGCGGTGCTCGTCCGCGATGCCGCAGCCGCCGATGCGATCCGCGCCTGGCACGCCGAAACGAATCCGGGCCCGCTGCTCCTGTTGCCGCTCGACGCGGCGCAGGACGAGACCCAGGCCGACGACGCGCTGGCGCGCCTGGTGCAGTCGTCGGATCCCGCGCGCGCATGGGTGCTGGCGCTGTTGGGTCGCGTGCGCGCGATCGCGGGCGGGGCGGCGTTCGTGGATGCGCGCGGCGCGGTGTGGCTGCCGGGTTCGGCGGCCGGTCCGGGTCCGTTGCGCCGCCGCGCGGAGCTCACGGAACTCCGCGAGGAGCTGGCGGCCGTTGAACGCGCGCGCGGCGAGGCGGCCGTGGCCGCCGAGATCGCGCGCACTCGGTTAGGCGACGCGACCGCGGCGGCCGCCGCCGCGGCGGACGCGTACGCGGAAGCCCAGCACGCCGAGCGCCAGGCGGCCGGCGTGCGCGAGGAAGCGGACCGCCGCGAGCAGCGCGCGGCCCGCGAGCTGTCGGGCATCATCGCGCTCGTCGACAAAGTGGCCTCGCGGCGGGGCGAGCTCACCGAACGGTTAGGCGACCTCGCGCGGCGCACCGAGGCCGCGGGCCGCGCGGTCACGGCGCGCGACGCCGAGTGCGCGGCGGCAGCCGCGCAGTTGGCAGAGCGCGAGCGCGCACAGGACTCGGCCCGCGACGAACGCGCCCGCTGGCAGGTGACGGAAGCGCAGCTGCAGGCGCGGCTGCGCGTGGCCGCCGACCGCGACCGGCAGCTCGAGAACGACGCGGCCACGGCGGGCGCGCGCCTCGAGGCGCTCCTGGCCGAGTTGGGCGACATCGCGCTCGCCGACCGCGAGCTGGCCGAGCACATCGCGGCGTGGCACCTCGATCTCGCGTCGCGCCGCGTTGCGTTAGGCGAGGCCGAAGGCCATCTCCGCGACGCCGAGGCCGACGTGCAGCGCGCCGACTCCGAGCTCGAGCACCACGAGCACGCGCTCGCCGACGCGCACCGCCGCGCCAGCCAGGTGAGCGACGACCTGCACCAGGCCGAGCTCCGCTTCACCGAGCTGTCCGGCCGCCGTGCGATGATTAAGGAACGCCTCGAAACCGAGTGGCGCCGGCCGCTGGACGACATGCTCGCGGCCGTCGAGTCGCTCGATGTGGATGAGGAGGCGCTGCGCGCGGAGCTCGAGGGACTGCGCGCGGAGCTCGAAGCCATCGGCCCCGTCAACCCGCTCGCCATCGAGGAACACGAGGAAGAAGTGAAGCGGCTCGACTTCCTCGGCGCCCAACGCACGGATCTGCAGAGCGCGAAGGCGTCGCTGCAACAGGCGATCCGCGAGATCGACGTCACCGCGCGCGAGATGTTCCTCACCACCTTCGCGCAGATCCGCGAGAACTTCCACCACATCTTCATGACGCTGTTCGGCGGCGGCGAGTGCGAGCTGCGCCTCGAGAACGCCGACGCGCCGCTCGATTGCGACATCGAGATCCACGCGTCGCCGCGCGGCAAGCGCACG
>DATJET010000072.1:0-19035 GCA_035496295.1 Gemmatimonadaceae bacterium | reverse complement strand
ATCCCTTCGTCGGCCAATGGAAGCTCGTCAGGCTCACCGACGAGATGAAGGTCACGAACATCGGCGCGAACAAGTATGCCTTTGACTTCGGCGGTGGCGTCGAGACGATTGTGGTCGATGGAACCGACCAGCCCGGCATCGGCGGCACGATGTTGTCCGTCGCCGAGGATGGGCCTAACTGGAAGGTCGTCCGCAAGCAAGGCGGTCGCACGCTCCTCACGGCGAGCTGGACGCTCTCCAAGGACGGCAACACGCTGCGAGACCACTTCACGGCGTTTGGACCGAATGGTTCGCCGTCCACCGCGGACTATGCGTACGCGCGAAGGGCAGCCGGATCCGGTTTTGCGGGTACCTGGGTTGGCAGCATCGCTCCGCTCGATGCCGTCATCCTGCTGCAAGTCGGTCCCTACGAGAGCGACGGCCTTTCCTTCATCATTCCCTCTCGAGGCGACACGACCAACGTGCACTTCGACGGCAAGGTGTACCCCGACGCGAGTGCGCCCTCCGCATCGTCGGCGCGCCGCCTAACGGCGCGCGCCGTGGAAATCACGTACAGGTCGAAGGGCACGATCACAAAGACACGGCAGTTCAGCCTTTCTCCCGATCTGAAGACGTTGACGATGACCGTGCACCTCGCGGGAGAAAAGGAGGCGAGGGTCTACGTCTTCGAACGGCAATAGCCGCGGGCGAGTCGAAAGGACATATTGCCGGAGCGCGTTCACATCGGAGCGGGGTACCGCAATGGGACTGTTCGATGGAGTGATCGGCGGCATAGTGGGAGCCGAAATGGCGACCGTCGTGAACGGGTTGATCGAACGACACGGCGGTGTGCAGGGCGTGATCAACCACTTGCAATCGCGAGGGCTCGGACCCACGGTGCAGTCGTGGGTCGGCACCGGGCCTAACGAGCCGGTCTCGCCGCAACAGCTGCACGCGGCAGTTGGGCCGGACCTCATGGCGCAGCTGGCGGCCAGGATCGGCGTGACGCCGGAGGAGCTGTCGGCCAAGCTGTCGCAAGTGCTGCCGGGCGCGATCGACAAGCTGACGCCGGGCGGGACCGTCCCGGCCGCGGGCCCAACTCCGCCCGCCTAACGGATCGTCTGGACCGCCGAGCTCGCTGTCGGTCACAGTTCGATGGCACCCTCGAGCGGCACATAATCTGCCGCCGGGTTGATGAACAACGCAACCCGCACCGACAGGTGACACATGACCAGCGCACAGGCAACGGAAGAGCGGCGAGCCGGCAAGGTACGCGTACGGTACATGGTCAACGCGATCGAGCCGGCGGTGTCCTTTTATACGAAGCATCTCCGCTTTGACGCGAAGGTCGGGGCGAATCCGAATTTCGCACTGCTCACGCGCGGCAACCTCGAGTTGGTGTTGAGCACGCCCTTCGGTCCGGGTGGCGCCGCGAAACCGATGGCGGATGGACGTAAAGCCGAACCCGGCGGATGGAACCGCATCATTCTCAACGTGGGCGATCTTCAACGCGAGGTCGATCGGCTACGGCGGGCGGGTTTACACTTTCGCAGCGACATTCTCACGGGACCTGGCGGATCCGAGATCCTGCTGGACGATCCGTCGGGAAACCCGATCGAGCTCTTCCAGCCCACTCGCTCCTGAGGCTATTCAGCGCGCAACGCAATCATCGGGTCGCTCGCCGCCGCACGCCGCGCCGGCGCCCAGCTCGCCACGAGCGCCACGACAACCAGGATCGCCGACGCCCCGAAGAACGTGACCAGATCCGTGGGCGGCACGCCGAACAGAAAGTCCGAGAGGAGCCGTGTCACCGCGAGCGCCGCCGCCAGGCCAATGGCGATCCCGACGCCCGCGAGCACCAGCCCCTGCCGCAGCACCATCGCGAGAATGCTGCCGCGCGTCGCGCCTAACGCAACGCGCACGCCGATCTCGCGTGTCCGCTGCGCCACCGTGTACGCGATCACGCCGTAGATCCCGAGCATGGCGAGCGCCAGCGCCACCACGCCCAGTGCGCCGCTCACCAATGCGGCGAGCCGCTGGGGAAAGAGCGACATGGCGGTCGCCTCTTCCATCGTCTGCTGGTCGAGGATCGGGAGGTGCGGGTCCAGGCCGGCGATGACCCGCCGCAGCGCGGGAGCGACGCTGCGCGCATTGCCCGTGCGTACGAAGAGATTGGTGCCCGACCGATACCACTGCGCCAACGGCACGTAGATGTAATTGAGCGGCGCTTCGTCCAGCGACCGGTACTTGGCATCGCGCGCGACGCCTACCACGGTGATGACCCGCTTGTCGTTCCGCAGCGTCTGCCCAACGACATTCGTGGTACCGAACACGCGCCGGGCGAACGTCTCGTTCAGGATCGCCACGGTCGCGCCGCCGGTCCGGTCGGCATCGGTGAACGCGCGGCCGGCGACGAGCGGGATGCCTAACGTAGCGAAGTAGCCCGGCGTGACCACGTTCCAGTCGGCCGTCCACCCGTCGTCGCTGCCGGGAGCGGGGTGGCCATCGATCTCGAGGCCGCCGAAGCCCATCGCGCTGCCGGAGAGCGGCAGCATCGCCGAGAGGGCCGCCTGACTCACGCCGGGCACGGCGCGGCTCTGCTCGAGCAGCGCCTGCGCCTGCGCAATGCCGCGCGTGGAGTCGTAGCCTGCGAGGTGCAGGTCGAGCGACACAATGTCGATGCCGTGCGTCCTGAAGCCGGGATCCACGGCGCGCGCCCGCACCAGCGAACGGCCGAACAGTCCCGCAACCACCAGCAACACCATCGAGACGCCGAGCTGCGAGACGAGCAGCACGCTGCGCCCCCGGTGGCGCCGCGCCGTCGCGCCCGTGTCGATCTTGAGCGCCGGCACGAGATCGGGTCGCACGCTCTCGAGCGCCGGCAGCGTGCCGACGAGCACCGCGACGAGCAGCGTTAGGCACACGGCGAAGCCGAGCACCCGCGCGTCGATGGCGGGATGCACCAGCAGCGGCACCGGAAGTTTCGGGACCAGCGACATCAGCGCCGCGACCAGCCACCGGGAGAGCAACAAGCCGGCCGCACCGGCGGCGAGGCCGAGCACCACGCTTTCCGTGGCGAGCTGGCGGACGAGGCGGCCGCGCGACGCGCCTAACGCAAGCCGAAGCGCGATTTCGCGCCGCCGGCGCACGGCGCGCGCGAGCAGCATGCCGGCGACGTTGGCGGCGGCCACCACGAGCACCAGTCCGGCGACCACGAACAGCACCAGCATGAACGCGCCGACCACAGCGCGTCCGTCGCCGGGGATGAGCGAGAGCGGCGCTACGCGGACGCCGTCCAGGTCTGCCTCCTTCGGGTAGGCGGCGCGCAGTCTCGCGGCGATGGCTGCGATCTCGATTTGCACTTGGCTCGCGACGCGACCCGGTTCAAGACGCCCAATGCCGATGAGCCACACGTCTTCGCGCGATGTGAAGAGCTCCCGTGTATTGGAGAGTTGCACCCAGGCGTGAAGCGGCAGCCAGAGGTCGGGCGCGATCACGAACGGACCCTGGAATCCCGGCGCCGCCACGCCGAGGATCGTGAACGGTGACCCGTTGAGGTCGACCGTGCGCCCAACGACACTCGAATCGCCGGCGAAGCGCTTGTGCCAATATCGATCGCTGAGCACGATCACCGGAGCAGGATTGCGATCGGTATCGTCGCCCGGTCCGAAAAAGCGGCCCAGTCCCGGCCGTGCGTCGAGCACGTCGAAGAAGTTGCCGGACACGACGCCGCCTTGCACAGCCTGGCCGTTGTCGTGATCCACGAGGCTGAACGCCCTCGGCTCGAGATCGATGGCCGCGAGCGACGCCAGGCTTGGCGCCCGCGCATAGTCGGTGTACGTCGTGTACGAAAAGGTGTCGAAGCCGTGGCCGTGACGCGTGCTGCCGACGGTGACCACGCGGTCGGCGCGGCCGACGCCGGCCGGTGACTGGAGCAGCAGCGCGTTAGCAATGGTGACGATGGCCGTGGTCGCGCCCACGCCAATGCCGATTGACAGCACGGCGACGACGGCGACGATCGGCGCGCGGCGGAGCCCGCGCAGCGCGAGCCGCGTGTCGGTGACGAGCGACTCCAGCCAGAGGCCGCCGCGCGCCTCGCGCGCGTGGGACTCGATGACCGTCGCGTTGCCGAACTCGCGGCGTGCCGACATCATCGCATCGGCGGGCGACAACCCGCGCGACGCGTAGCGCTCGGCGGCCTGCTCGATGTGCGCGCGCATCTCCTCGCGCATCTCGCGCCCGCGCCGCTGAACGAACAGGGCCGCGCGCAGGCGCCGCATCCATCGTATGATGAAAGACATGGCGTTAGGCTCGCTTCAGGATGGTGGAGAGCGCGCCGGCGAACCGCTCCCACTCGGCGCGCTGGGCGACGAGCTGTTTGCGGCCGGCGGCGGTGAGCGAGTAGACGCGCGCGCGGCGGCCGGTGTCGGTTTCCTTCCAGGCCGCGTGCACGAGGCCGCGCTCCTCGAGGCGGTAGAGCGCGGGGTAGAGCGAACCGGCGTTGACCTTGAGCACGTCGCGCGAGACGGCCTGGATGCGTTGCGCCAGGTCATAGCCGTTGGTCGGCTCGGCGCGTAACATCTGGAGGACGATCAGGTCGAGCGTGCCTTGGAGGAGCGGGGCGGGTTTGGTCATGGTCGGGAGCACTAGGTTGTCTAGTTATACAGACGGTCTAGTGCTCTGGCAAGTTTCAGCGTCGCTCGACACCATCGTCGGGGCGCCGCACCTTTCCTTCAGGAGGAGACTCGCACATGCGCGCACCGATTGCGGTGCTCACGGCTGCCTCACTGTTCTGCGCGATGACCGTCGCTCCGACTGCCGCGCAGGGCCAACAGCTCGCGCCAAACGCCGGCGGCGCCGCGGGCGGGCGGGTTGCCGGAACGTGGGAGGGGTTGTTGAGCACGGGCGCCACGAAGCTCCGGTTGGAGCTCCTCGTGCGCGACTCCGCCGGCGCGCTCACCGGTAACATGCGCAGTCTCGACCAGGGCGGGGCAACCGCCTCCGCGCATGTCGCCGCTGCAGGCGACTCGCTCACCGTCGATGTTCCGGACTGGCACATCGGATACACCGGCGTGCTCGCGTCGTCTGGGGATTCGCTGCACGGAACGTTCAGGCAAGGCGGAACGTCGATGCCGCTCGCCTTCGGCCGTTCGTCGGCACCCGTGTCGGCCGAACGCCCCCAGGATCCCAAGCCGCCGTTCCCCTACGCGACGAGCGATGTGACCGTCGAGTCTGTGCCCGGCGTTAGGCTTGCCGGCACGCTCATCATGCCGCCAGGTCGCGGTCCGTTTCCCGCGGTGGTGTTCGTTACCGGCTCCGGGCCGCAGGATCGCGACGAAGCGCTCATGGGTCACCGCCCATTTCTCGTCATCGCGGATTACCTCGCGCGTCACGGGATGGCGTCGCTTCGATACGACGACCGCGGCGTGGCGAAGTCCACTGGATCATTCGACAAGGCCACGAGCGCCGACTTCTCGCAGGATGCCGAAGCCGCCGTGCACTACCTGATGCACGTCAAGGGCGTCGCATCGAATCACGTCGGCATCCTCGGGCATAGCGAGGGCGGCGTGATCGGTCCCATGGTCGCAGCGCGGAGCCGTGATGTGGCCTTTCTGGTGCTCATGTCGGGACCCGGTGTGCCCGGCGACTCGATCCTGCTGCTCCAGGGCCGCGCGATCGCAGTCGCCATGGGTGCCTCAGAGGACGTCGCGGCAACAGGGACGAAGAACCAACGCGTGCTCCTGGAAGCCGTCGCACAGTCGAGCGACTCGGTCGATGCCGCGGCGCGACTGGCCAAAGCGAAAGATTCCATCCTGACCGCCGTTCCAAGTGATCGGCGCGCGGCGGCGGAAGCGCAGATCGATCAGGGGACGACCCAGCTCCTGTCGCCGTGGTTTCGCTACTTCGTCCGCTACGATCCGCGGCCCGCGCTGCGCCGGGTGCACGTGCCGGTGCTTGCGTTAGGCGGGTCGCTCGACTTGCAGGTCCCGGCGCGCGAGAATCTGGCCGCGATCGACACGGCGCTGCGCGCGGGCGGGAACCGCGACTATCGCGTCGAGGAGCTGCCGAAGCTCAATCACTTGTTCCAAACGGCGACCACGGGTGCGCCGAGCGAGTATGCGACGATCGAGCAGACAGTCGCGCCGGCGGCGCTCGACGCGATCGCGACGTGGATCAATGCGCATTTCCGCGCACCCTGATCGCGTCGCCTCAGGCATCTCTGCGTCGTGTTGTACCTTTCGCCCATGCGTATCCCGACCTTCGCTCGCGGCGTTGCGCCGCTCGTCCTCGCCGCGCTCGCCGCGCCAGCGATCGCCGCCCAAGCCGGCGCGCAATCGAAAGCCGCTGGTGAGCTCTCGTCTGCCGAGCGTACCATCACGCGCTCGGTGGATGCCCACAACAGCGACGCGCTCGCGCTGCTCGTGCGTCTCGTCGACATCAACAGCGGCACCACCAATCACGCCGGCGTGCGCAAAGTCGCGGACATCCTGCGCGCCCAATTCGACTCGCTCGGCTTTACCACGCGCTGGGTGGATGGCTCGTCGTTCCACCGTGCCGGACATCTCGTGGCCGAGCATCCTGGACCCGGCCCGAAGATTCTCATCATCGGCCACCTCGATACCGTGTTCGACCCATCGAGCCCATTTCAGAAATTCGTGCGCCTCGATGACAGCACGGCTCGCGGGCCGGGGGTGATCGACATGAAGGGCGGGGACGTGATCGCGCTCTACGCGCTGCGTGCGCTCAAGGACGCCGGCGCGCTCGACTCGATGCACGTCGTGGTGGTCTACGACGGCGATGAAGAAGATGCGGGCTCGCCGCTCTCGGCCGCGCGGCAGGCGCTCACCGACGCCGCGCACGGCGCGACGGCTGCGTTAGGCTTCGAGGACGGCGCGGGCGACCCGCGCACGGCGGTCATCTCCCGCCGCGGCGACATTTCATGGACCCTCACGACGACGGGCCACACCGCGCACTCGTCGCAAATTTTCACCAAGGAATACGGGGCCGGCGCGATTTACGAAGCGGCGCGCGTGCTCGACCAGTTCTACCGGCAGCTGTCGACGCAACGCTACCTGACGTTCAATCCGGGCATCATCGTCGGTGGCACGGCCGTGTCGCTCGACTCGACGCAGAGCGCCGGCACCGCCGCGGGTAAGACGAACGTCGTCGCCGATTCCGCGTTAGTCTCGGGCGATCTGCGCACGCTGAGCCCGGCGCAGCTCGCCGGCGCCCAACGCGCGATGAAACAGATTGTCGCGCAGACGCTGCCGATGACGACCGCGCACCTCGAGTTCGCCGACGGGTATCCGCCCATGGCGCCGACGGCGGGCAACAAGCGCTTGCTCGCGATGTACGACCGCGTGAGCCGGGACCTGGGTTTCGGACCCGTCGTGGCCGTGGATCCGTCGCGTGCGGGCGCCGCCGACGTCTCGTTCGTGGCCAACATCGTGCCGATGGCGATCGATGCACTCGGCTTGTCCGGCCACGATGACCACAGCGAGAAGGAAACGGCCGATCTCCGCATGCTGCCGGTGCAGACCAAGCGCGCAGCCGTTCTGATGTATCGGCTAACTAAGAACGGCGAGGCGCGTGGCGTCACGCCGTGACGGCAATCGCGTAGCGCAGCGCGTCAGCGCTCGTAGCGCTCGTGCGAATCCGTAACGCGTATGAGATCGCGTGTCGCTTTCTCGATCCAAAACGTCATGTTTCCAACAGGCGACTCGGTCGCGACACTCACGACCCAGCAGTCCACGGGCTGTCCGCTGCGGGTGCGTATCGTATCCGACCCGCGGACGCTGATGTCCGCGGTTAACCGGCGTTGCAACCCAAAATAGTAGAATGGGAGTTCAGCGTGAAACCCCGAACGCAAGGGTAGAGCGCGAATGACCTCGTCGTTGATCGTGGCCGAATATGCACCGCGCGCGACCGCGAATGGACCGGACACGACGATCGGCTGCCCCGGCGCGTGGCGCTCCCAAAGCACACCGTCGGCGCGATACGTCAGCGTTAGAACGACTGTGTCGCCGCGGCTCACAAGCTGCTTGAGCGGCATCAATGTTCGGTTGTCAACGATAGTCTCCACGCGACTGGCTGGCCGGCCATATTGGATCTGAGTGTACAGCAACGTGAGGCGATGGTGATCGGGCGTCCTGGTGATCTCGGAAACGGCGAGACCGATGGGCGTGGCATGTATGCGGTCCGCGTCCACCGCGATATACATCGTATCCGTGCCGGCGCGGAGCAATCGGCCATCGGGTAGCGCGGCCCTCGGGGGCGACTCGGATTGTTGGGCGCCGATGGACAGGGCAATGGTGCAAAGCGATGCTGTGACGACCAGATACGAGCGCCTAACAAACGGAACCCTGGATAATGTGGACATGTCGATGCGGGCAGGCGTCGTGATCGCGTGCGGCGGGCTCGACCGCCCGCGGTGGGCAAGCGAGCATCGGGGATTGCGCTACATACGGCGATCGGCTGTTTTCTGCAAGCCGCCCCGCGCGTCCGGGCCCGGGCTCACTATGATTCGGTGACATGGCCGCGCGCATCTTTCTCCTGTCGCCGGCGCGGCTCGACGGCGCTCGGGCACGCCTGCTGTTCAATCCCGACGCCACGTTTCCGTTAGCCCGGGCACTGGGCTCATCCGAAGGTGCCGCGCTGGCCGATGTATTCAGCTTTCTCAGCGGACTCTATTTTCGCGGCAAGCACGCCTATGCGCAGAGGTTCGGCCGCCCGTCGTCCTCCGTGCCGGCCATGCACCTCATCACGACGTCGCGCGGCCTGTTGCCACCGCACACGCGCATCACGCGCGACGAGCTCGCGCAGTTTGCCGACATCGATCTCTCCTCCGGTGACATCCGATTTTGTGCGCCGCTCCTGCGCGATGCGGAACGCATCCGCGGCGAGATCGACGATGCGGACGAGGTGGTACTACTCGGGAGCATTGCCACCGGGAAGTACGTCGACCCGCTCCTAACCGTATTTGGAACGCGACTGCTCTTTCCGGAGACGTTCGTCGGTCGCGGCGACATGAGCCGCGGCGGCATCCTGCTGCGCAGTACGCGCGCCGAGCGCGAGCTCACGTACGTGCCGGTCGCAGGTGCGGTGCGGCATGGCCGCCGTCCCCCGAAGCTCGCGCGGCAGCGCTGATGCCCGGCCGGGCGCCTAACGTCGAGATCCCGGATCGTGGCGACGTCGAGCTCGACGCCCAGGGACGGACGGTCGACCTCACCAATCTCGATAAAGTGTTTTGGCCGAACGAAGCCCGCACCAAAGGCGACGTGCTGCGCTACTACGCAGCGATCGCGACGGTGCTCGTGCCGCATCTGCGCGATCGGGCGATGGTCATGAAGCGATACCCGAACGGCATCACCGGCAAGAGCTTCTTCATGAAACGCGCGCCGTCACCGCGGCCTGACTGGATCGAGACCTGCCGGATCGCGCATCGATCGGGGAACGTGATCGACTTCCCGATCGTGCAGGACCTCGCATCGTTGCTCTGGCTCGTGAATCTGGGATGCATCGATCTCAATCCGTGGTACGCCACGTGCGACGATACCAATCGCCCCGACGTCTTGCACTTCGACCTCGATCCGACGCCGGACGCGACGTTCGACCAGGTCCGTGAGGCGGCGCTTGTGGTGCGCGACGGACTCGTCGCGCTGGAGATGAAGCCCGTGGTCAAGACAACCGGATCACGCGGCCTTCACATCTATGTGCCGATTGAACGCGGGCCCACGCAAAAGCAAGTGTGGACGTTCGCGAAGCGCTTCGCCGTGTCACTCGCGGCGCTCAAGCCGGCGCTGCTGACGTCCGAGTATCGCGTGGCGCGCCGGCCGGAACGCCGCGTGCTCGTCGACTACAATCAGAACGCGTGGGGGCGCACGCTGGCGTCGGTGTATTCGGTGCGTCCGCGCCCTCGTGCGCCCGTGTCCACGCCGGTGTCGTGGGCCGAAGTGGAGCGCGGCATCGCGATCGACGACTTTCGCATGGACAACGTGCCGGCGCGAGTTGCCCAGTTAGGCGACGGCTGGAAGCCCATGCTCGCACGGCGCGGGCGATTCCCTCTCGCGAGGATGCTCTAGATGCTGCCGATCCGCACGACGTTCGCGCCGATGGAGGCGCAATCATCGGGCGAAATTCCGAACGGCGCCGAATGGCAGTACGAGCCCAAGTGGGACGGGTTTCGCTGCCTGGCGTTCCGCGACGGCATGCACGTCGAGCTGATGTCGAAGGCGGGGAAGCCGCTGGCACGGTATTTCCCAGATGTCGTCGCGGCGATGCTCGAGCTCACCGCATCGCGCTTCGTTATCGACGGCGAAATCGTGGTACCGTTAGGCGACGCGCTGTCGTTCGACGACCTCCTGATGCGTATCCATCCGGCGAAGAGCCGAGTCGAGAAACTCGCCGGCGAGACGCCCGCGACGTTCATCGCATTCGACCTGCTGGTCGATGCGACCGGCACATCGTTAGTTGACGAGCCGCTCGAGCGCCGCCGAACCGCTCTCGAATCGTTCGTGCGCCAACACGTACCGGCTGGAGTCGGCGTGAGGCTATCGCCGGCCACCACGAATCTGCGCGACGTCGAGCGGTGGCTGAAATCACTCGGCAGCGGGCTTGATGGCATCGTCGCCAAACGCGTCGACCTGCCGTATCAGAGCGGCAATCGCCACGGCATGCTCAAGATCAAGCAGACGCGCACGGCCGACTGTGTGGTCGGTGGATTCCGCTACGGCTCCAAGCAAAAGCTCGTAGGCTCGCTGCTGCTCGGTTTGTACGAGGACGACCTGCTGCACCATGTGGGTTTCACGTCCAACATTCCGCAAAGCGAGAAGACCGCGCTCACCAAACGACTGGAAGCATTGATCGAACCGCCCGGTTTTACCGGCCGCGCACCCGGAGGCCCAAGTCGCTGGAGTACGGAGCGCACAGGTGAATGGAATCCGCTCGCGCCGAAGCTCGTCGTGGAAGTGGGGTACGACCACTTTTCGGGTGGACGATTTCGTCACGGCACGTCCTTTCACCGCTGGCGCCCCGACAAGGCACCGCGCCAGTGCACGATGGCGCAGGTCGAGCGCGAGTCGCGGTCACCGCTTGCGCTGCTGCGACGCGCGTGACGATGTCGCCATCTTGTACGACGAGGGGTCGGACGATCGGTTAGCATTCATTGTCTCGATGATTCATAATGGCCCGAGCATGGAAAGCACATCGCTGTCTGTCATAGACAACCAGGCCGAGCAGCGCTTCGAGCTGCACGCGGACGACGAGATGTCGGTCCTCACGTACCGTATCTCCGGCGACCGCATGCGGCTGATCCACACGGAAGTCCCGCGCGATCAGCGCGGCCGCGGCTACGCCGACATGCTCGCGCGCGCGGCGCTCGAGCGCGCCGCCCGCGATCATCTGCGCGTGGTGCCGCTCTGTCCGTTCGTGCGCGGCTTTCTCGAGCGCCATCCCGAATTCAACACGCTCGTGGATCCCGACGCCGCGCCATGACGCACAACGCGGAAGCGTGCCCGCTCGGCACGCTTCCGCGTTGCGCGCCTGCACGCCCGCTACGGTACGACCTGCACGACCGCGCGCATCCACGGGTGAATGCAGCACTGGAAGTTCGCCGTGCCCGGGGTTCCCACCGACTCGACGTCGGTTGCGCCCGGGGCGAGAAACTCGCTCTCCGGCAGCGTTAGGCACTCGGGCGCCGGCGTGGGCGTGCCCGTCAAGTCGTTGAGCGGTGGAACGATGCCGCCGCCGAACGCAGCCACGCGCGTGAACGTGTGGACTTCGCCGCCCAGGTTCACCGCCGCAATGTTCTGTCCAACATGCACCGTGAAGGCGGCCGGCGAGAACGAGTATGACTCGACAGTGTGATGTTTGGCGAGGAGCGAGAAGAACTGTGCGTTCTTGATGCCGCCGGTGCGATTGCACGTTCCCGGTCCGATCACGGCATTGAACGAGGGCCCGTCGCAATTATCGAGGATGTTTACCTTCACCGTCTGTTGGGCGGCCCGTGCGGCGCTGACTGCCGCGGTGCTCGCAGCGACATCCGTTGGGCGACTCGCGTCCCCGCACGCCGCCACCGCCGAGATCACGAGTACGGCGGCGACTTCCTGGCACCACAGTCGGGATGGCATGGAACCCTCCGAGATGCAGGTTAGGCGCGCCGTGCCTCGCCGGGTGTGACGCGACACGCGTCGGTGCCTCACCTGGACCGGTCAACGTGCGCGGGCTGGAGACGCGCGTCAAGCGAAGAGATGACAAACGCGGAAGCGCACCGCTCAGTGCGCTTCCGCGTTGTCCCGGTCGCGTCTGCCAGCTCAGTCGATCGGCTGCAGCGCGGCCACGATGCGCTCGCGCTCGGGTTCGAGGAAGGGCGGGAGCACCACGCGCTCGCCTAACGTCGCCTGATCCTCGTCCAACCCGAACCCCGGACCGTCCGACGCAATCTCGAACAGCACGCCCGACGGGTCGCGGAAATACAGACTGTGGAACCAGAACCGGTCCACTTTCCCGCTGTTCGCCACGCGGAGCGTGTTGAGCCGGTCCGCCCACGCATCGTATTCGGCGTCGGGCGTGCGGAACGCCACGTGATGCACGCCGCCGGCGCCCTGCCGCGCGGCGCGTACGCCCGGTTGCACGGCCACGTGCAACTCCGCCGCGGGACCACCCTGGCCCATCTCGTACACGTGCACGCGGTGCGCCGCGTTCTCGGGGTGCGCATACTCACGCACCGGCCGCATGGTGAGCACCCGCTGCAGGAGCGCGTCGGTCGGTCCCAAGTTAGGCACGCTGATCAGAATGGGCCCGAGTCCGCGTACCTGGAATTCCGCGGGCACGGGACTCCGCTCCCATGGATACGCGACACCAGTACCGACGTCGTCTACGAGCGCGAGGCGCTGTCCCTCCGGATCCTCGAAGTCGAGCGTGAACCGGCCGTCGCGCTCCACGACGTTCCCCACCGACACGCCGCGCTCGGCGAGATGCCGGCTCCAGTACTCGAGCGCGGGCAACCCCGCGACCCGCAAATGTGTGCGCGTGATCGAGCGCGACCCGCGCGACTCGCGCAGCACGGGCCAGTCGAAGAACGTGAGGTCCGTGCCGGGTGTGCCGCGCGCGTCGGCGTAAAACAGATGATATGCCGTCACGTCATCCTGGTTGACGCTCCGCTTCACCAACCGCATGCCCAACGTTCGGGTGTAAAAGCGGTAGTTGTCGCGGATCGCCGCCGAGATGGCCGTCAGATGATGAATGCCGCTGAGTTGCATGGGTCCGCCTTGCTCGTGACCAAAATTGTACGCCGTTCCAGTATTCAGTTAGGCAGCTGCGGGTCGCCGCACCATCAGGTTGCCCAGGCCGCCCAGAACTCCAACCGCCAACGCAATGCCAGCGACCATCGGACTCGACAAGTTACCGAGTCCCAGCGCGGCATCCAGCGAATACGCACCCGGTCCGGTGAGCGCCAGAGCCGCGGCGCCCGTCGCGTAGAGCAGGGGCACTTCGATGCCGTTGCTCATCGCGAACAGCCCGTTCCGCAAGTGTACGCTCGCCCCGGCCACGATCATCACCGAGATCATGAGCGCGGGACCGATCGGGCCGAGGAGTCCCAGCACAACAAGAATACCGCTCGCGAATTCCGTGGCGGCCGCAACCGTAGCGAACATCTTGCCCGGCCGGAAGCCCAGGCTCTCGAACATGCCGCCGGTGGCGGCAAGGCCGTGGCCGCCGAACCAGCCGAAGAGTTTTTGCGAGCCATGGGCGGTCATGAGGAGTCCGAGAACGATGCGCGCCACGAGCAAGCCCGTGGCAGCAGTGGTGACATCGACGGCAGTGGTGAGCATGGAAGTACCCAGAATTAAGTGGTGTAACAATGGCTGTTATAACAACTAAATGCGCCAATGATCACGGGAGTTCCCGGATGGCGGCCAGGCTCCGGATGAGGCCCGCAACATCCGCCGGGCTCAACCGCGCGGTCCGCGCGCGGCCGGTCCGCTCCAGATCAGGCGTCGCATCGGCCAACACCGTGCGCCCAGCGGCGGTGATGCGCGCCGTGACGTGCCGCCGGTCGTCCGGATCGCGCGTTCTCGCAATCAGGCCCGAGTCTTCCATCCGGTCGAGCAGCCTCGACACATCCGGCACGTGCGACACCATACGATCGGCGATGTCCCGGCCGCACAATCCGCGCTTCCCGGCGCCCCGCAGAATGCGCAAGACGTTGTATTGGGTGTGCGTGAGCCCGTGCGCCTTGAGCACCTCGTTTTCCGCGTGCTCCAGCACGGCCGCGGTGCGCAGGATGGAGAGCAGCGCCTCATCGGCCGGTCGCGCAAAGGGCTTCGTCTGCTTGATTTCGTCTTTGAGTGTCATGGGCATGTCGTGAGCTACATGTTACAACATGTAATGTCAAGGCGCGGCGGTCCGTCCCGTCCCGCGCGTTGCACGACGCCCACGGATGTGATCGACACCCGCCCCCTGGTGCGCGCTGGCGCACCCTTCGCATGATTGAACCCGAGGGGCCGCGCGCCGCCGCCCCCATCTTCTATATGTCGAGGACCCGTGTCATGAAGACGGCCAGAGCCAAGGACCCGAACCTCATGCGCCGCCGCGAGGCCGCGCTCGATACCCCCACCGATCTCGATCACGAAGGCACCCGCCTCATCGCGGGCGCGCTCAACCCCATTCTCGCCGACGTGTTCGCGCTCTACCTCAAGACCAAGAACTTCCATTGGCACATGAGCGGTCCGCACTTCCGCGACTACCACCTGCTGCTCGACGAGCACGCGGACCAGATCTTCGCCATGACCGACCCCATTGCCGAGCGCATTCGAAAGTTAGGCCAGGACACCATCCGCTCGACCGGCCAGATCACGCGGCTGCAGCGCATCTCCGACAACAACGCGCCCTACGTCGAGCCGTCCGACATGCTCGCCGAGCTCCGCGAGGACAACAAGACGCTCGCCGCCAGGCTCCGCGAAGCGCACAACGTGTGCGAGCAGTACCGCGATGTGGCGACCACGAGCTTGATCGAGATCTGGATCGACGAGACCGAGCGTCGTACGTGGTTCCTGTTCGAGGCCAGTCGCCGCGGCGATTCGTCCGGCCACTGAGTGGCTCGGCCTAACCGACTCGTCGGCCGCGCCCGGTGTGTGCCGGGCGCGGTACTGTCGGCGCGCCGCTACCTGAGGCCGATGCGCGCGACCAGATCCGCGTAGCGCGGATCGTCGCGGAGCGGCGCGTACCCGGGATCGAGATGCAGGTAGATGAGCCCCGCCGAGCGCGCCTGATACGCGCGCTCGAGCGCGGTGAAGGCGCGGTCGAGATCGCCCACGGCGGCGTATCCCATCGCGAGAACCTCCGACCGCATGTACTGATGGTGGGATTCCTCCTCCAACCGGGCCAGGATCGCCTCGCCCTCGTCCTGCTGGCCCAACGCCGCCAGCGCGCGCACGATCATCGCGTCGTACGAGCGCACCGACTTCTCGAGCGCCTGAGCTCGGCGATACCACGACAGCGCACCGGCCGCATCGCCTAACGCAAGGTGCGCCGATCCGATGTAATGCGGCGCACGGATGCACACTTCGTCCATCTCGAGCGTCCGTTGCCCCTGCGCGATGGCGCCGTCGAAGTCGCCCGAGTACAGCAGGAACCGCGTCAGCCACTCGCTGTAGTGCACGGACAGCGGATCGAGCTTGAGCGCCCGCGCCATGGTCTCGATCGCGTCATTCAGCCGCCCGACGAGCGGCAGCGCGGTGCCGTGCACGTAATGCGCTTCGGCGTAGTTGGGGCTCAGCGCCACGGCACGCGCGAGCTGCACTTCCGCGCTCGCGAAATTCCACTCGTGCCAGCAGAGCACCTTCCCGATCGAGGTGATTGCCTCCGCGAGCTCGGAATCGCGCTGCAAGGCGCGCTCCGCCGCGGCCTTCGCGCGCGGATATGCGTCGTCCGGCGCCACCCAGTCATCGGCGAGGTTGCACCACACGTCCGCGATCCCGGCGTACGCGCGCGCGAATCCCGGGTCCTGCAGCAACGCGTGCTGGAACAGATCGAGCGCCTTACGCAAGGCGGGCTCGGACAGCTTCACGAAGAAGAACCGGCCCTTGAGGTAGAGCGTATAGGCCTCGAGATTCTTCGTCGGCACGACGACCTGCGGCTCCTCGGCTTCCGTTAGGCGAAGCTTGAGCGCATCGACGATCGCTTTCGCGATCTCGTCCTGCACGGCGAACACATCCTCGAGCTGGCGGTCGTACGTCTCGCTCCACAGGTCGTAGCCGTTCTCGACGTTCACCAACTGCGCGGCGATGCGAATCCGGTTGCCGACTTTGCGCACGCTCCCCTCGAGCACCGAGCTGACGCCCAGCTTCTCGCCGATCTGCCGGATGTCCACCTCCTTTCCCTTGAACGCGAAGCTGCTCGTGCGGGAGGCCACCTGCATGCCCGGCACTTTGGCCAGCGCGTTGATGATCTCCTCGGTCATCCCGTCGGCAAAGTACTCGTTCTCCGGATCCGCACTCATGTTCGCAAGCGGCAACACCGCGATCGCCTTCGTCGCACTCCGGTAGCCATCGGCGCTCGTGCGCCGCGCGCCCGTTTCGGAGTCTCTCCCCAGCGTCCGTAACGCCGCGGCAAACTCGGCGGCGGTGGGATAACGGTCGGCAGGCGTGCGAGCGAGTGCCCGCGTGACGGCCGTGTCCACCGCGTCCGGCACATCACGCGTCGTGCGCACCTTGGGAATGGGCGACACGAACCGCTTGGCGATGATCGCCTGCGCGTTGATCCCGGTGAACGGAGGCTCGCCGGTGAGCATTTCATAGAGGACACAGCCCAACGAATACAAATCGCTGCGGCCGTCGGCGCCGAGCTCGCCCGACGCCTGTTCGGGACTCATGTACGCGGGTGTGCCTAACGAGAGTCCGGTCTGGGTCAGCGATGCGGCATTCCCCGACAGCGCCTTGCCGATGCCGAAGTCGGCCACCATGGCGGCGCCCTCGTGCAGCAGGATGTTCTCGGGCTTGATGTCGCGGTGCACCACGTTATGGCGGTGCGCGTAGTCGAGCGCCGAAGCCACTTCGCGCGCGATCCGCAACGAGTCGGTCAGCGAGAGCTGGCGCTCGTTGTCGAGCCGCTCGCGCAACGACCGCCCCTCCATACTCGGCATCACATAGAAAAGCAGACCGTCCGCTTCTCCGGAGTCGAAGACGGGCAGGATGTGCGGATGCGTGAGGCCGGCGGCGAGCTTGATCTCACGGAGGAACCGCTCCGCGCCGATTTCCGCGGAGATCTCCGGACGCAGCACCTTGAGCGCCACCTGGCGGTCATGCCGGAGATCGTGCGCGAGGAACACCACGGCCATCCCGCCCTGCCCAAGCTCGCGATCGAGCGAGTAGCGGGTCGACAGTCCTTTGGCGAGGCGCGACTGGAACTCGAACATGGTCGCGAAAAAAGATGCAGTCGGGGTCTCTCGTGCGCGAGGGCTGGTCGACAACCTGACCGAGACCGAATCGTTGCGTGGCGCGTGCGATCGTGACGCGAGCGCGCGCAACCGCGTCATGCACACGCGGACGAATCGGCAATCGAGACTCGAGAGCAGGAGACGGCGATGATAACGCTCCCCACCTTCAAGAAGCGTCAGTCCACCAGTGAAGCGGAGCAGCCGCCGCTCGCAACCACCTACCATCCCAAGTACGACGGCTCCGCGCTCGCGGCTCTGGTCGCCCGCGCCGAGAAGGCCGCGGAGCAGCTCCGCGGCCTCGAATCGGTGTCCGAGCGTGCGGCAGAGCTCGGTGCGATGGAAGAGCGAATCGCTGGACTCGAGCGCTCTCTCGAGGTCGCGGAGCGTACTTCGGCGCAGCTCAAGGCCGTGGAAGAGCACGCGGGACGCCTCGCGTCCGCCCACGAGGAAAGCTCCGCCAAGATCGGCGCCGCCGACGAGGAGCTTTCCCGCCTCCACGAGTCGAGCGTCGATCTCTTGGCCAAGATCAATGATGCGAGTGGAATGCGGGAGCAGCTGGAGCAATTCCTTGCGATCCAACCGCAATTCGCTGCATTGCGACGTGAATCCGAGGCGACAAACGCGCAGCTTCGCGAGCTGGGCGAGAGCCTCGGCCGTCTGCGCGCCGTTCACGACGATGCGCTGCACGCGCAGAAGCACGCGGCGTCCCGTCTCGAGGGCGTCGAGCAGCGTTCACAGGCGGCGGTGACGAAGGTCGAGGCGGTGGAGCGGCGGGCGGCGACCGCGCAGGAGGCGCTCGACGCGTTGCTTCGTATCGCCGGTGGGATTCCGGACGCGCAGCACCAGCTTGGTGTCCTCAAAGCGATCGCCGAGCAGGTGGCGCAGAAGACGGCCGTGCTCGAGCAGCAGCGCGAAGCCGTGGACCGTGCTGCGTCCCAGACCACCGAGGTGCTGTCACTCCGTCCGCAGGTTGAGAGTGCGCTCCGGCGACAGGAGGAGCAGGCCCAGGCCGTCACAGCGCTCGAGGCCAAGCTCGCCTCGGTTCAGTCGCTCCATACTACTGTACTTTCGCGCGCCGACGAGATCTCCGCGCAGCAGCGGACCCTCGAGGAGGCCGAGCAGGCGGCGCAGCGCTCCCTGGCCGATTTGCGCGACGAGATGAAGTCGAGCGCCGAGCGGTTCGAGCTCGAGAATCGGAGCTTGGATGCTGTGAGCGAGCGGATCGTCGAGTTGCGTACGGCATTGAAGGATTGCGAGTCGCGGTTGTCGACGCTCGATACCACCGCGCGCACGCTGGCCGAGACCGAAGCGCTGTCGCGCGGCTTGGCCGAGCAGGTTGGTGATCTGGCCGAGGACATCCAGCGGATTACGGCGCAAGCCGACCGGTTGCGCGCGGTGCGCGACGACGTGGGCGGCCTGGAGAGCAATCTGAGCGACATGACGCAGCGGATGGAGCGGGTCGAGGGGCTCAAGCCTGCGGTCGAGGCGGTGTTCCGCGATCTGGCGACGCTCAACGGCACGCACGAATCGATTCGCGACGGCTTGGAGCAGGTGCGGCTCTCGTACGAGGAGATGACGCGCCTCCGCCAGCGTCAGGCGCAGACGGACCAGTGGCTGGC
>DATJET010000071.1:0-10032 GCA_035496295.1 Gemmatimonadaceae bacterium | reverse complement strand
GAGTCGACGGCGACGATGCCGGCCGACTCCTGTCCGCGATGCTGCAGCGAATACAGTCCCAGGTGCACGAGCCCCGCAGCGTCCGTGGCCCCGTACACACCGAATATTCCGCACATGGATTACGATGCCGATGGTTGAGGGTGTTGCTCCAACACGGCTGTCTCGCCGGTCGCACGCGACATGATGTTGGGAATCGCGTCGTGGTACGCAGCCGCGAGACGCGTGAGCGGGGCGCTGAACGAGCGCGACCCGACGCGCATATCGAGAGCGCCTGCCGTTGCACGCACCGTGCCGATGCGACGCGCGGGCACGCCATGCTGTGTCGCAACGGCACGCACGCGGTCGGGATCGGGCGTGCTCACCACGACGCGTCCCTGCGCTTCGCCGAACAACAACGCGCGCAGCGGCAAGGCGCTCCATGCGGACAGGTCGACGTCGGCGCCTAACGGAGCCTCCGCGTCGCCCACGGTGCATTCGGCGAGCGCGACGGCCAGGCCGCCGTCGCTGCAGTCGTGGGCCGAGTGGATCGCGCCGGCGGCGATCGCGGCGAGGAGCGCGTCGATCAGCGCGCGCTCGCGATCCAGATTGCACGCGGGCGGCGCGCCGGCGACCACGCCGTGCACGCGGGCCAGATATTCGCTGGCGCCGATCTCATCGGTCGGCTCGCCCAACAAGACGATCGCGTCGCCATCCACGTGGAACGTGGACCGGGTGACATGTGCTAACGACTCGACCACGCCGATCATTCCAATGATCGGCGTGGGGTACACGGCGCCGGTCGGGCTCTCGTTGTAGAGCGACACGTTGCCGCCGGTCACGGGTGTGCCTAACGCTCGACACGCGTCGCCGATGCCGGCAACGGCTTCGCGGAGCTGGTAGAACACCTCGGGGCGACGCGGATTACCGAAGTTGAGACAGTTCGTGATCGCCATCGGCCGTGCGCCCACGCACGCGACGTTGCGAGCGGCTTCCGCCACCGCGATGCGGCCACCAGTGCGCGGGTCGAGATACACATAGCGACCGTTGCCGTCCGTCTTCGCCGCAATCGCCTTGTTGGTCCCGCGCACGCGCAACACGGCCGCGTCGCCGCCACCCGGTCCGATCACGGTGTTGGTTCGCACCGTCGAGTCGTACTGGCGATAGACCCACCGCTTGCTCGCGATCGTCGGCGACGAGAGCAGGCGCTCGAGGGTCCACACCGGGTCCTGCTCCTCGGGAAGCTCGCAAATCACGCGCACGTCACGCTCGCGCAGCGCGCGCACATCTTCGCTCTCGGACGCGGGCGGCGCATACACGGGACAATCCGTGACGAGGCGCGATCCCGGAAACTCGGCGACCACGCGATCGCCTTCGGTGACGCGATACACGGGCTCGGCGATCACTTCGCCGATCACTTCGGCTGCGAGATCCCACTTGGCGAGTATCTCGCGCACGGCGCGCTCGTGTCCCTGCTTGGCAACCACCAGCATCCGCTCCTGCGATTCGCTGAGGAGGATCTCGTACGGCGTCATGTTTTCTTCGCGCACCGGGACGCGCGTCACGTCGATGGTCACGCCCACGTCGCCGCGCGCCGCCATCTCGGCGGACGAGGACGTTAGGCCGGCGGCGCCCATGTCCTGGATGGCGACGATGTGTCCGCTGCGGATGAGCTCCAGACTCGCCTCGAGCAAGAGCTTTTCGGTGAACGGATCGCCCACTTGCACGCGAGGTCGTTTGGCATCGCTCGCCGCCGAGAGATCTTCGGAGGCGAACGACGCACCGTGGATGCCGTCGCGGCCCGTCCGCGCGCCTACGGCCATGATCGGATTGCCCACGCCTTCGGCCTTCGCGCGAATGAGGTCGCGCTCGTGCATGAGCCCGACGCACATCGCGTTCACCAGCGGGTTGCCCTCGTACGACGGGTCGAACACGACGTCGCCGGCCACTGTGGGAATGCCCACGCAGTTTCCGTAGTCGCCAATGCCTTTCACGACGCCGCCGAACAAATAGCGCTGTCGCGGCGAATCGAGCGAGCCGAAGCGGAGCGAGTTGAGCATCGCGATCGGGCGCGCGCCCATCGTGAACACGTCCCGGAGAATGCCGCCGACGCCGGTTGCCGCGCCCTGATACGGCTCGACCGCCGATGGGTGGTTGTGCGACTCGATCTTGAACGCGACGGCGAGACCATCACCGATGGCGATCACGCCGGCGTTCTCGCCCGGCCCCTGCAGGACATACGGCGCCCGCGTGGGTAGCGTCTTGAGGACGGGGCGCGAATGCTTGTAGGAGCAGTGCTCGCTCCACAGCGCGCTCACGATGCCTAACTCGGTGAACGTCGGCTCGCGGCCCAGCATCGCGCGCAGCCGTGCCCATTCGTCCGTCGTTAGGCCGTGCTCGGCGACGAGGGCGGGCGTGATCGCGGGGTCTCCCGGACGCGCTTCGACCGCGCGCGTGCTTCCGGTTGCGGATGCGGACGGAACGCGCCGCTCGACGTCGGTCACGCGGATACCCGGGCCAGCATGGATTGAAATATACCCAATCCATCATGCGATCCGAGCAGCGACTCGACCGCGCGTTCCGGGTGCGGCATGAGGCCCAACACATTGCCCTCGGCGCTCATGATGCCGGCGATGGCGCGCGCCGATCCGTTGGGGTTCGACTCGTCGTCGAGAGCTCCACGCGCGTTGACGTAGCGGAATATGACGCGTCCCTCGCCCTCGAGCCGGTCGAGCGTCTCGTTGTCGGCAGTGAAGCGGCCCTCACCGTGCGCGATCGGCATGGACAGGACTTGGCCGTGCGCATACCGGTTCGTGAACATCGTATCGGTGTTCTCGACCCGCACGCGGACGGTCTGGCCGAGGAACGACAAGCTCGCGTTGCGGAGCAGGGCACCCGGCAGCAGTCCGGCTTCGCACACGATCTGGAAGCCGTTGCACACGGCGAGCACCGGTCCGCCCCGGCGCGCGTGCGCGGCAACTTCCTGCATGATCGGGCTGAAGCGCGCGATCGCGCCGGCGCGCAAGTAGTCGCCGTAGCTGAAGCCGCCCGGCAGGATCACGACATCGGCGTTCTGCAGGTCGTGCTCCTTGTGCCAGAGGTAAACGGCTTGCTCGCCTAACACGTCGACCACGGTGCGGAAGGCATCGTAGTCGCAGTTGGACCCGGGGAACGTGACCACGCCGAATTTCATGGCAGTCCCTCGACGCGGGCGATCTCGTAGTCTTCGGTGACCGGATTGGCGAGCAGGCGGTCGCACATCTGGCGCACCGCATCGCCGGCGGCGTCCGGCGTGGTAGCCGCGACGTCGAGCACGACGTGGCGGCCGATGCGCGCGTCCTGCACGTCGCGGAAGCCCAGCGTGTGCAGGGCGTCGGCGACGGCCTTCCCTTGTGGATCGAGAATGCCTTTCCGCGGCACGATGTGCACCGACACGCGATACCGGCTCATTCACGGCCCTCGTCTGGCCCGGGGTTGAACGGTTGGATTTGTTCGCCTAACGGAGCGCTCCGGCGGCGGCGCCGCCGCCGGCGGTGCGGATGCTCGGCCAGCTCGATCGGGCGCGCCATCGCTTCGTCGTCTTCATCATCATCGAGCAACGGGTCGGCGCTCGGCAAGCGGTCCATCAAGCCGAGCACGAACGTTCGGAGCAATCCGTAGGCGACGTACGCGACCATGAGCGGAAACGCGTAGCGGCGATGATCGATCACGACCATCACGATGGCGGCGATGAATGCCGCGCCGAGCACGATCGTGCCTGGCTTGCGCAGACTGATGTTCGGCGGCGCCGGGTACAGCACGTGGCTGATCATGAGGAAGCTCAGCACGAGCATCACGACGGGCAGCGCGGTGTGCCACGGCCATCCGCTCACCATGTTGAACAAGCTCGTTTGACTGAACCACCAATACGTGGCGAGCGTCATGCCCGCGGCTGGACTCGGCAAGCCGTGGAACTGCGTCTTCGCGCGACCGCCCTGTTCGATGTTGAAGCGCGCCAGCCGCATCACCGCGCACGCGACGTAGATGAACGAGACGAAGACGCCCAGGTTGTCGTGGTTGAGCACCGCGAAGTACATGATGAACGCGGGTGCAACGCCGAAGGTGACCGCGTCGACGAGCGAATCGAGCTCGACGCCGAAGCGGCTCGACGTCCGCGTCATGCGTGCCACGCGACCATCGAGCGTGTCCATGACGCCGCCCAACACGACGCACCAGCCCGCCCACTCGAAGTCGCCGCGCGACGCCGAGGCGATCGCGAACACGCCGAACAAGAGATTGCCCAACGTGAATCCGTTAGGCAACAACACCACGGCGCGGCGCATGTCGGGGCGGGGGATGGCCGGTCTCACGAGTGCAGCTCCGCGAGCACCGTCACGCCGGCCGTCGGCCGGTCGCCGACGCGCGTGCGGATGGTCGCGTCGGGCGGCACGAATACGTCGACGCGCGAACCGAACCGAATGATGCCCATGCGCTCCCCCTGCACGGCCGTCGCGCCGACCTTCGCGTACGTGGCGATGCGCCGAGCAACCAGTCCCGCAATTTGACGGACCAGCACCTTGTGCGAAGTGTGGTCGATGCCCACCGACATTTGCTCGTTCTCCAGGCTCGCCTTTTCCGCGGCAGCGTTGAGGAACTTGCCGGGGTTGTAGTGCTCGTACGCCACCGTGCCGTTCACCGGGTATCGGTTCACGTGCACATTGAAGATGTTCATGAAAATCGAAATGCGGATGGCCCGGCCGTGCACGAAGTCGGGTTCATCGACCGGCGTGATCATCACCACGCGTCCGTCGGCAGGGGCGATGACGAGACGGTCGCCGCGGGGGCCCATGCGCTCGGGGTCGCGGAAGAAGTAGGCGATCCAGATCGCGATGATGAGCACGACGATGCCGGCCACCCATAATGGCCACGATCGGAACGCCAGGGCGAGCGCGAACACGACCACCACCGCGACCGCGCCGCCGACGATGAACACGATGCCTTCGCGCGCGAAGCTCATTGCCGATCGCTCACGTCCAGGGACTCTCCCGTTAGGCGACGGAAGGCGTCGAGGTAGCGGGCGCTGGTGGCGCGCACGACCTCGTCCGGCAGCGGCGGCGCGGGTGCCTCGCCGTTCCAGCGGCCCGCGCGGCGCTCACTATCGAGATAGTCGCGCAGCGGCTGCTTGTCGAAGCTCGGCTGCGATCCGCCCGGCTTGTACGAATCGGCCGGCCAGAAGCGCGAGCTATCCGGTGTGAGCAGCTCGTCGATCAACACGATCGATTCATCGGGGGCGCGGCCGAACTCGAGCTTGGTATCGGCCACGATGATCCCGCGATCTTCGGCGATTGCGCTGCCGCGCGCGAAGACCGCGCGTGTGAGCCGCTCGAGCTCCACGCCGAGATCCTCGCCGACGATCTGCCGCATGCGGCGCACGGTGATGTTTTCGTCGTGTCCCGTTTCCGCCTTGGTGGCGGGGCTGAAGATCGGCTCCGCCAGGCGGTCACTTTCGCGCAGTCCAGCGGGCAAGGGCTCGCCGGCCAGCGTCCCCGACTTCGCGTACTCCTTCCACGCCGACCCCGAAATATATCCGCGAATGACGCACTCGATCGGGAACACGGCCGCGCGGCGGCACAGCATGGAGCGTCCGGCGATCGCCTGGCGAAAGGACGCGAGACCCGGTACGAGGCGAACGATATCCGACGTGCGGGCGGTAATGAGATGCGTGGAGACGATGTCCGCGACCTGCGCAAACCACCACGCGCTCAGCTGCGTGAGCACGGCGCCCTTGAACGGAATCGTCTCGCGCATTACCACGTCGAACGCGCTCACGCGGTCGGTGGCGACGAGGAGGATCCGGGACGCGTCGATCTCGTAAATGTCGCGCACCTTTCCTCGGCCGATGCGTCTCAAGGGCAGGTTGCTCGAAACCATCGGCGTCATACGCGGGGCTCCTCGGCGCCTAACGCTGCAGCGGGGGCAGCGGCAAGAATGGGGGCGATCACGTCGCGCAGGAAGTCATCGACCTGACGCGGCGCGCGACCCAGATACCGGTCGGGATCGCCGGCCTGGCGCAGATCGTTAGGCGAGAGGCCGGCATCGGCGTCGGCGGCGAGGCGCTCGAACAGATCGTTGCGGGCCGCGCCATCCTTCACCGCCTGCGCCGCGGCCAGGCTGTGGCGGCGGATGCGCTCGTGCGCCGTCTGTCGATCACCGCCTGCGCGCACGCTCTGGACAATGAGCGCTTCGGTGGCCATGAACGGCAGCTCGTCTGCCACGCGGCGCCGGATGCGTGCGGGATGCACCTCGAGGCCTAACGCAATGTTCGCCGCGAGCAGCAGGATGGAATCCACGGCGAGGAACGATTCGGGGATCACCAGCCGTCGGTTCGCGCTATCGTCCAGCGTGCGCTCGAAGAATTGGGCACCGTGCGTCAGGTTCGCGTTCTCCTCCAGTGATATCACGAACCGCGCGAGCGACGAGATCCGCTCGGCGCGCATCGGGTTGCGCTTGTACGCCATCGCGGACGAGCCCACCTGTTCGGTTTCGAACGGCTCTTCGATCTCGCCGAACGACTGCAGGACGCGGATGTCACCCGCAAACTTGGCGGCGCTCGAGGCGATGCCGGCCACGACGCCCAGGACCTGCGCGTCGAGCTTGCGGCTGTACGTTTGTCCCGTCACCGGCAGCACGTGATCGAAGCCTAACCGGCGGACCACGAGGCGCTCGAGCTGGCGCACCTTCTCGTGGTCGCCGTCGAAGAGCTCGAGGAAACTCGCCTGCGTCCCGGTGGTCCCTTTCACGCCGCGCAGCGGCAGCGTCGCGACGCGGTGGTCGAGGTCCGCGAGGTCGAGCACCAGATCCTGCATCCACAGCGTTGCGCGCTTGCCCACGGTGGTGAGCTGCGCGGGCTGCAGGTGCGTGTACGCGAGTGTGGGCTCGTCGCGCCACTGCTCGGCGAACGCCGCGAGCGCGCGGAGCACGCCGACGATCTCGGCGCGCAGCAGCTCGAGGCCGCGGCGCATCAGGATCACGTCGGCGTTGTCGGTGACGAACGCGCTCGTCGCGCCGAGGTGGATGAACGCGCGCGCCTTGGGCGCGACGGCGCCGAACGTGTGCACGTGCGCCATCACGTCGTGGCGGAAACGGCGCTCGAACGCGTCGGCGGCATCGAAGTCGATGTCGTCGAGGTGCGCGCGCATCTGCGCGAGGCCCTCGTCGGTGACGGCCGTTATGCCTAACTCGTGCTGCGCTTCGGCGAGCGCCAGCCAGAGGCGCCGCCACAGCGCGTGCCGCTCCTGCGGCGACCACAGGGCCAGCATGGCCCGCGACGCGTAGCGTTGGGCGAGCGGAGACGTGTACCGGGTCGCGTCGCTCATCGGACCATGAAGTCGGTCGAGTAGATCTGGCCTCCACGCTCGAAGTACATGTGGATCACGCTGCGGCCGGCGAGTGCGTTCAACGCCTTCTGCACGTCCTGCGCGTTGTCGATCGGCACCTGGTTGATCTGCACGATCACGTCCCCTTTGGCGATGCCTAAGTCATCGGACACGCGCGAGCTCACCTGATAAATGAGGGCGCCGTGCGAGCTCCGAATGCCGCGCTCGGCGCGAATGGCGGCCGTCACGGTGACCAGCTCGAGCTCCTTGAGCACCTGCACCTTCGGCGCGCTCTCGTCGGGCAGCGAGGCGACGGTGACGGATACCGGGAACTGCCGCTCGCCGCGCTTCACCGTCAACTGCACGCGTTCGCCGACGCGCAGGTCGAGCTTCTCCGCTTCCCAGTCGAAGGGGTTGTGGAGCACGCGGTTGCCCGCCTTGAGCAGCGCGTCGCCGGCCTTTATGCCGGCGCCGTCAGCGGGCGATCCCGGCACCACCGCGCGCACGTTGACGCCGAATCGCAGCGCGCCGAGCGGGCTGTTGGCCTCGGGGAGCTCGAGCTTGATGCCTAACCACGGCTGCCGCACCACCCCGTGGAGCAACAGGTCTTCCATCACGCGCTTGACGCGATTGATGGGAATCGCGAAGCCGAGTCCGACCGATCCACCGGACGGCGAATAGATGGAGCTGTTCATCCCGATGACTTCGCCGACGGCGTCGACCAACGGGCCACCCGAATTGCCGTGGTTGATGGCGGCGTCGGTCTGGATCATGTCGACGTAGGTGGCGCTGCCTTCGTTAGGCGCGGCCAGGTTGCGGCCCGTGCCGCTGATCACCCCCGTCGTCACGCTGGGTTCCGAGTTCCCCAGATAGAACCCGTACGGGTTGCCGATGGCGATGGCCCATTCGCCGATCAACAAGCTGTCGGAGTTGCCGAGCTCCGCGACCGGCAGATTCTTCGCGTCGATCCTGAGGACCGCGATGTCGTTCGTCTCATCCTTGCCGACGAGGCGGGCGCGGTATGGCGTGCCGTCGCGCAGCGCGACCGAAATGGTTTTCGCATCGGCGATCACGTGCGCGTTGGTCACGATCACGCCATCGCCCCGCACGATGAACCCGGTGCCGAGTCCTTGCAGAACGCGCTGGCCCGATCCGGCGCCGCCGAAGAAGGCATCGAACGGATCGACGGGTGCGTTCTGCACGACTTCCGTCTGCACCGTGACCACGGTGGGCGAGACTTTCGCCACCGCGTCGGTGAGGAGCGTGCGGCGGCGCGAGTCGATCGAATCGGACCGCGTGGCGGCGCTGGCGCTCTCCACGCGCAGCGGCGACAGCGCTCCCGGCGAATCCGTGACCGCGACCGCCTTGGCGCGCGGCGCGTCGCCGCGGCAGGCGACGGCGGCCAGCGCCACGATGAGCCAGGCGTGCTTCACGCGTCGCTCCGCGCTACGCCTAACCGCGTGCCCCAGTCGCGCAGAAACCCTTGCAGGCCGAGGTCCGTGAGCGGATGCAGCAACATCGCGCGCAGCACCGAGGGCGGCACGGCCACGGCATTCGCGCCTAACTTGATCGCGTCCACGAGGCGCTTGGGACTCCGTACCGACGATGCGAGGATCTCACACTCGGGCGCGAACCGATCGAACATCGTGCGGATGTCGGCAACCAGCGCGCCGCCATCGCCGCCGGCATCGTCGAGGCGGCCGATGAACGGGCTCACGTAGGCGGCGCCCGCCTTCGCGGCGAGCAACGCCTGCGCAGCGCTGAACACGAGCGTCATGTTCACCACCGCGCCCTCGGGCACGAGCCGTCGCATGGCGACGATGCCGTCTTCGACCATCGGGATCTCGACGACAACGTTGTCAGCAATGCGCGACAGGTCGCGCGCCTCACGGTAGATGCCGTCGGCGTCCGCGGAGATTACCTGAACGGTCACAGGTCCCGGCACCGCGCGGGCGATCGCGGTGACGTGTTCAGTGGGATCATCTTCCGCGAGCTCGCGCGCGATGAGCGTTGGGTTGGTGGTCACGCCGTCGATGAGGCCCGTGGTAAGTGCCCACCGGATGTCGTCGAGGCTCGCGGTATCGAGAAACAGTCTCATGCCGTGGTCACATAGAGGTCGGGCGGATAGATGACCGCGTCGAGAAACAGCGCGTGCGGCGGCGCGGGCGCGGACGTGCCGCTGTTGTCGTCGACGCCTAACAGAGCGGACACGGATGACGGGTCGCGGCGTCCGCTCGCGGCGTCGGCCATCGTGCCGACGAGGAGGCGCACCATGTGGTGAAGAAACCGGTTCGCCTCGATCTCGAACACGAGGCCGCCGGGACGCTCATGCCATATGGCGCGCGTGACGGTGCACAGATGCGCGTCGCGCTCGGGCGCGGTGCCTTTCACCGCGAAGGCGCGAAAGCAATGCTGGCCGCACAGCGCGGCCGCATTCATCGCGAGGATGCGCGCGTCGAGCGCGCGGTCGAGCGCCCACTCGATCCGCCGCCGGAACGGCGAACGTGCGGCGTCGTCAGTGCCGATGTAATAGCTGTACCGTCTCGATATGGCATCGAAGCGTGCGTGAAAGGCCGGCGCCATGTCGTGCGCCGCGGCCACCCACACGTCCCGCGGCAGCACGCCATTCAGCGCACGTCTGAGCGCCGACGGGGTCCACCGCTCCGGAACCCGGACTCCGACCGCCTGGCCGCGTGCGTGC
>DATJET010000070.1:0-2518 GCA_035496295.1 Gemmatimonadaceae bacterium | reverse complement strand
ATCTGGGTGGGCACCAACACGGGGTTGGTGAAGGTCACGCGCGACAACGGCAAGACGTGGAGCGATGCGTCAGGCTTCAAGAGAATCGGACAGATCCACTCGGTGGAAGCGTCGCACACGAATCCCGCCGAGGCGTACGTCACCGCCGATGCGCGCGCGGACGCCGACTACAATCCGTACGTCTATCGCACGCGCGACTACGGGAAGACGTGGACGCTCATCACCAACGGCCTCGCTACAGGCGAGTCCAACGGCAGCTACGCGCGCATCCTGCGCGAAGACCCGAAGCGCGCCGGCCTGCTGTTCCTCGGCACGGAAAGCGCGATGTACGTGTCGTTCGACGACGGCGACTCGTGGCAGTCGCTCATGCTCAACCTGCCGACGACGTCGTTCCGCGACATCGCGTTCAAGGGCAATGACCTCATCGTCGGCACGTACGGCCGCGGGATCTTCGTGCTCGACGACTATGCGGTGCTGCGGCAGATGAACGCGAGCGTGGCGAACGAGGACGTGCACCTCTTCAAGCCGGACGGCGCGGTGCGCCTGCGGCGCAACGTCGGCGCGGACACGCCGTTCCCGCTCGACGTGCCACACGCGCTCAATCCTCCCGACGGCGCCGTCATCTACTACTCGTTAGGTGCCGGGGCGAGCGGCAGGGTGACGCTCGAGGTGCTCGATTCCGCCGGCGCGGCGGTGCGACACTATTCGAGCGATCCCATCACCCCGGTGCGCGAAGCGGCGCGACCGCCGCATCCGAACTTCTGGGTGAAGGTGGAGCAGCCGCTCCCCACAGACGCCGGCATGCACCGCGTGACGTGGGATCTGCGCTACGACGCGCCACCGGCATTCACGCACACGTTCGAGATCAACGCCAACCCCGGTCAGACGCCGGCGTCGCCGGAAGGCGCGCTCGTGCCACCCGGCACGTACACCGTGCGCCTCACCGTCGACGGAAAAGCACACAGCGAGAGAGTCGTCGTCGCAATCGATCCGCGGTCGCCCGCGACCCCCGCGGCGCTCAGAGCCGAGGACGCGTTGATCAGGAGGCTGAATGCGTCGGAGCGTGTTGCGTGGGACGCATTCAAGCAGGTGGACACGATGCGAGCGCAGCTTCAGGCGATGACCGCAAGCGATTCCACGAGCGAGATCGCGAAGACCATTCGCGCCGCGATCACGAGGCTCGACTCGATCGGCGGGCGCGCTCCCGCGTCGGGAGGCGGGTTCGCCGGCTTCGGTGGTGCCAGCGCGATTGCGCACCCCACGTTCGTGCAGCTCGTGAACGTATTCCTGCGACAGCTCGGCACCTTCGATAACGGCGATATCGCTCCGACGGCGGCGATGCTCGCGGGGCAGAAGTCGGCGTGCACCGATCTCGGGAAGTCGGTCGCGGCGTGGCGCGCATTCAACGGCACGGACCTGAGCGCACTGAACGCCGCGCTCAGCAAGGTAGGGAAGACTCCGGTGGCGAAGGCTCCTGGAGTGCAGGCGCCGGCTTGTGGGGCGCAGGGCGGGGCGTAAGGCAGGCGAAGCTCGTTAGGCCCGCGGGCGCTCGGGAGCACGAAGGGAATGCCCACGTCCTGGGCGGCGGTCATCATCGCCGAGGTCGTTGAGTGCGAGGAGGCATGGGTTGCTTTTTCAGGCGCCGCTACGGCGCGCGTATGGTTTTGACCTCTCGAAACCGGGTGTTATCGCGGAGCCGCAATTCGCCCGTGAGGCTATCGTCGCGCACGCGGAAGTACCACACGCCCTGCGGGAAAGCACACGTGAGTTGACCGCTCGGCTTCGCCAGGTGGCAGACGAGGACACCCATCTCCTCCTCCTCGCCGCGGACGATCTTGCGCGCGTCGACCGATAGGCTATCTGCCGCCTTCGCGGGTGTGATTCGGTATACGACGACTTCGTCGTTGCATGACGACGGTTTCACGAGGCACGCTGATGTGCCGCGCCAGGTCCCGACGGGAGTTGCCGGCGCCGCCTGGGCCGGCGATTGCGCGATCGCCGCATGCGCGAGTGCACTCGCCAGCGCGGCACCGGCGAAATGAATCCTCATGTCAGGCCTCGAAGCCCTGGAGTTCCGAATGACGATTTCGACTGGATAAGCGGTTGACTAACCACAACATGGGCGATGCCTAACAACGACGTCGACTCAGTGAGTTTTGTGCGGCTGCCACGCCTGGTCCGCCACGCCGCGAATTCGGTCCGGGCAGGGATCCTTGATCAAGTGGAACCACAACGCACCGCGCACGAGTTGCCACCGATAAGTGCCAGGGTTCCGATCGGCACCGACGCAGGCATCGACCCCGCGCTCGTCGGTGAGCACCGCCGTGCTGTCGTGGACAACGTATTTCCCCTCCACCATCAGCTGCTCGCCTTTCATGTACCGGAACGTGCCGGTCGTGTCGAACGTCAGCGTATACGCATCGGAGTCGTAGCTGCCAACCGGGAATTGGTCCGCTGAGGAACGGGCCTCCGCCGCAGCGAGCGCGAAGACTGCTAGCGCCAGTCCGAGACCTGCCGA
>DATJET010000069.1:0-11775 GCA_035496295.1 Gemmatimonadaceae bacterium | reverse complement strand
GTGACGACCTTGCCCGGCCAGAGACCCGATGCGTCGACGTCGGCGATCGTGTCGCGCGCGATGCGCTCCTGCTCGGGAGTCGTGTAGAAGATCGCCGAGCGATAGCTCGTCCCGATGTCGTTACCCTGGCGGTTGCGCGTTGTGGGATCGTGAAGCTGGAAGAAGAACTCGAGCAGCTTGCGATAGGTGGTCTTGCTGGGATCGAACACGATCTCGACCGCTTCGGCGTGCTTGCCGTGGTTGCGATAGGTGGCGTTGGGCAAGTCGTCACCGGTGTAGCCGACGCGTGTCGATATGACGCCCGGCTGACGACGGATGAGTTGCTGCACACCCCAGAAGCAGCCCCCGGCGAGGACTGCGCGCTCGGTCTTGCGTGTATCGGCCGCGTTTGTCATGGTTGTTTCCCTCCTCTGCTCACCGTAACTCGGCCGCAGGGCCAGTTCAAGCGCACGGAGACGAGAAATGACCACGCGTGAGACAATCGAGCGCTACTTCGAGCTTTTAAAGGCCCGTGGCGATTGGCCGTTGCTCTTTTCGGAGAGCGCGACCTTCACGAGCTTCGCGAGCCCGCCGCGGCAGATCGCCGGGCGCGACGCGTTCGTGAAAGCCACGGGCGGATTTTACGGGATGATTCTCGCCGTCGAGGTGCGCGACCTGCTCGTGGATGACGAGCGCGCGTGCGCGCTCACGCACTATCGGCTCCAGCCGCCAGGTGGCCGGCCGGTGTTCGAGAGCGACGTCGCCGAAGTGTTCCTGGTGCGCCGCGGGGCGATCGAATCGTTCGGGATTTACTTCGACACCGCGCCCTATCCCAAGTAGCGTGCGCCGCGTGTTAGTCCGCGCGAAGCGCGACGTTCGGATCGACGCGCGCTGCGCGCGCCGCCGGCATTGCGCTAGCCAGACACGTCACGCCCACGAGTACACCGGCCACCACCAACACGACGGCTGGATCACGCGGTGACACGTCGAACAGGAGTGGCGACAACCACCGGCTCGCAACGAGCGCGAGCACGATCCCGATGCCCATCCCGATCACACCCAGCCGCAACCCGTCGCGCAGCACGAGTCCAGTGAGATTGGCCACCCGGGCGCCGAGTGCGATACGGACGCCGATCTCGTGCGTGCGTTGGGTGACGTTGTACGCGATCACGCTATAGATGCCGATCGCCGCCAGCACGAGCGCCAATATGCCTAACGCAGTGAACATCGTGGCGCCGATTTGCCACGACTGCTCGGCGCTGCCGACCATATTCGCGAACGGCATGACTCTGACGTAGGAGACGCCGGGCATTACCGACTGCAGTTGGCGGCGCACCGGCTCCACGTAGTCGGCGCCGCGGCCCACGACGCGCACGTAGAGACCGTATGTTGGACGATCGACCTGGTCGGCGGCCAGATAATAGTTGGCCTCGGCGTCGTGCGAAATCCCGCGCGTGATCGTGTTTTCCGCCACGCCGACGACGGTCGAGCACGGCGTCGACGCCTCGCCCACCTTGACGCACCTGCCTAACGCAGGCTGACCGGGCCACAGGCGACGTGCCATCTCGGCGCTCACCACGATCGAGAGCGGCGCGCCATGGCGGTCGGTCGAATCGATGGGCCGCCCGGCGAGTATGCGCGTCCCCACCGTGCGGAAGAACCCTGGCGACACGATCTGGAGCAGGAACGGCCCCAGGCGCTGCACCGAGTCGATGCCCGGGACCACGAGCCCCGTTCCCTCGAAGCTGGCGAACGGTATGCTCACCATTTGCGAGGCGCCCTGAACGCCGGGCACCGTCACGGCCTCGTCGGTGAGGCGTCGCATCAGCGTCTTCTGCTCGTCATTCGAGAGCCGCATGCCACGCAGGTTCACCTCGACCACGACGGTGTGGTCGACATCGTAGCCTAACGGCATCGCGCGGACGTTGGCGAAGCTGCGCACGAAGAGGCCGGCCGCGATGAGCAGCGCGGTAGACAACGCGCCCTGCACGATCACGAGCGCGGTACGCGCGCGCGATCGCTGGTACGTCCCTTCGCGCGCGCCGGCCTTGAGCGCCGCCGCCAGATCACCGCGCGCGCCGGCGAGCACCGGCGCCAGGCCGGTCGCGATGCCCACCAGCAGCGTGACCACGGCGCAGAACGCAATGGTGCGCCCGTCCACGAGCCCGCCGCCCAACGTCTCGCTCTGGTCATACAACCGCGAGAACCCGGAGGCCACGGCCCAGCCGATGCCCAACCCGGTCAGGCCGCCGGCGGAGGCCAGGAGCAGGCCTTCGGTGAGCAACTGGCCGACCAGCCGGCCGCGGCCGACGCCCAACGCCAGCCGGAGTGCGATCTCGCGCCGGCGCCGGAACGCGCGCGCCAGCATCAAGCCGGCCACGTTCGCACCGGCCACGATCAGCGTCACGAGCGCCACCGCTCCCACCCAGATCGGAATGCGCCCCGCCGCGCCGGCATCTGGCGATCTGCCTAACGGAGTGGGCGCGAGCAGCGCGGCCGGCCGCCCGACATCGAGCGGCGCCACCGACGGATCCATCGCCCGCTCGGCTTGCCAGCTGCGGCGATACGCCGTGGTCGCATCCGCGGTCGCCGATGCGACCGACACGCCCGGCTTGCGCCGCACGATCGTGTTCAGCCAGCCCCAGTTGTAGTTGTCGGCCCAGGTATGGTTTCGCAAACCGGCGTACGCGCTAACAGGAATCCATGCCACCGGCGTCTCCCCGATTTCCATTCCCGCGAACCCCTTGGGCGCCACACCGATGATCGTGTACGTCCCCGCCCCGATGTGTATGGTCGAGCCGAGGATGTCGCGACGGCCGCCATAGCGGGATTGCCAGTAGGGATAGCCCAGCACCGTGACGAACGCGCCCGTCGGCGGCGTGTCCTCGCTCGCCGAGTAGAACCGGCCGAGCGCGGGTCGCGCATCGAAGAACGAAAACAAGCTCGCCGTCGCGCGACCGACGAGCATCTCGCCCGCGTCCTGCCCAACGCCGACCGCGATCGATGCGTCCTGATATGCCGCCGCCTGCGAGAACGACGACGTCCACTGCGAGATGTCGAGGTACCGCCGGTATTCGAGCGAGCCGTCAATGCGCTCCCGGCCGCGGAAGTCGTACTGTTTGTAAATGCGGCTCACCGTGCCCGGATCGTGCAGCATTGCCGGCGGACGGAACATGAGCCGGTCGATGACGCTGAAGATCCCCGCCGTGGCGCCGATGCCGAGTCCGAGCGTGATGATCACGGCGAGGGTGAAACCCGGCGTGAGCCGCAGCGTGCGCACGGCGTAGCGGAGATCCTGCGCCAGCGCATCGAGGAACGCGACGCCGCGCGTGTCGCGGTCGTCGTCCTTGATCCGCTCCACGCCGCCTAACGCAATGCGCGCCCGCCGCTCGGCCTCGAGGCGCGGAGCGCCGGCGCGCATGTACTTCTCCGCTTCTTGCTCGAGGTGAAAGCGCAGCTCCTCATCCAGCTCGCGCTCGACGGCCTCGCGCCGCAGGATGGCGCGCATGCGATGCAGCAGCTCGCTGCGCGGTCGGCCGAGCATGGGTTACTGCATCTCGAGCACGAGCGACACGGCGGTGGTCAACTTCTGCCACGCATCCATCTCCGCGCCGAGTTGTTTGCGGCCGGCCCGCGTGAGCTCGTAGAACTTCGCGTGCCGGTTGTTGTCCGACGGGCCCCAGCTCGCTTTGATCCAACCGCGCCGCTCGAGCCGATGCAGCGCGGGATAGAGCGACCCTTGCGGGACGTCGAGCATGGCGCGTGAGACTTGCCGCAGGCGCTCGGAGATCGCCCAGCCGTGCTGCGGTTGGAGCGAGAGCGCCTTGAGGATCAGAAGATCGAGCGTACCTTGTGGAAGATCGAGACGGTCCATGGGTCCCCTTGTGCTTCTACAGGATAGCGAGGCTCCTGTAGAAGTGCAAGGGATGAGGGTGAGCACCCGGTGCGGCGCAGGTGTCGGCGGGACTCGGCGTGCTCTTGTCTGTGAATCCGCCTCCGGTGACGATGAACGTCTCACGACTGTGAGTGCGGACGAGGCCGGACACGAACGGACAAGGCAGGACCTGGTTGTTGGTTTCGAACGCTGGCATTTCAGAGCAATTACAAATTCCGCTTTGTCCGGCTTTGTCCGTGTCCGTTATCAACTCGTCGATGCTTGCCAGACAGCGGAGGCGGACACGCGAGCACGACCGAGCGCTCGCGAATCCGCCTCCGACGACGAGGATAGTCTCACGACTGTGAACGCGGACGAGGCCGGACACGAACGGACAAGGCAGAAGCCCTTTGTTGGTTTCGAACGCTCGCATCTCGAGCAATCAAAAACATTCCGCTTTGTCCGGCTTTGTTCGGGTGTGTCCGCTATCAACTCGTGGATGCTGGTCAGACAGCGGAGGCGGACACGCGCGCACAACGGAGCGTGTTGCCGGCACTCGCAGCAACGCTCGAGGCGGCCGTCCTGACGGTCATCACCATTCTGGTGTGGTTACCTGGCCTGTTCCATGCAGACTCGGGACGTCCGCAGTAGACTGCCCCGACCATGTCGGCCATGATCATCGCGGGAGCATGGGCCGCGGCCGCGGGCGTGGCGTCTCGACGCCGCGACCAACCAGCGGAGCCTGCGGCGTAGCGATCCCGACGGTGGCCGCGTTCTTGCGCGCGAGGTTTCGGCGGCGCGCGCGGGTCGCTATCCGCCTCATTCTCGGTATGAATGACCATATTCGGAGGGGTATCGGCGGCTGATGAAGGACAACCGGGGGTCCAGGAAGCCAAAGCGCGACGACGCGCCCGATGAGCCGGAGGTGCCCAATCATCAGGCGCGCGATCGGGACGCCGACCCATTGCTGACGCCGTTTCTTTCGGAGACGACCCTTTATCAGCGTCTCGTCGAGAGCGTCCGGGACTACGCCATCTTCGCGCTCGATACGCGCGGTTACATCCGCAGTTGGAACGCGGGCGCGCAGCGCTTCAAGGGCTACACGGCCGAAGAAGCGATCGGCAAGCACTTCTCGATCTTCTATCCCCGCGAGCTGGTCGCCGAGGGATTCCCCGAATTCGAGCTCCGCACGGCCGCGAACACGGGTCGCTTCGAGGATAATGGCTGGCGCCTCCGGAAGGATGGATCGCGCTTCTGGGCGAATGTCGTGATCACCGCGCTCCGCGATGCCGACGGCCAACTGCTCGGGTTCGCGAAGATCACGCGCGATCTGACGGAACGTCGCAACGCGGAAGAGGCCTTACGCATGAGCGAGCAGAACTTCCGCTTGCTCGTCGAGGGCGTGCGCGATGTCGCGATCTACATGCTCGATCCCGAAGGACGCGTGGCGACCTGGAACCGTGGCGCCGAGCGTATCAAAGGATACGTCGCGTCGGAGATCGTCGGACGGTCCTTCGCCACGTTCTATCCACCCGAGGACATCGCCGCGCGACTGCCCGAGCGCCACCTGGAGATCGCGGCGACGACCGGGAAGGTCGAGGAAGAGGGATGGCGCGTTAGGCACGACGGGACGCGGTTCTGGGCTGGCGTCCTGATCACATCGCTGCGCGACAAGTCGGGGCAGCTCGTCGGATTCGCGAAGATTACCCGCGACCTGACCGAGCGCCGCGCGTTGCAGGAGCAAGCCCTGGCGGACGCCCGTCGCGTTGCCGCCGAAGAGGCCAAGTTGGCCGAGGCCGCGGTGCGCGAACAGGAGTTGCGCCAGCTCGCGGCAAAACTGCGGCGCCAGACCGCGCAGCTCGAGACGCGCACGCGCGACGCGCGTGAAGCCCAGCGACGCGCCGACGCGGCGAACCGCGCCAAGAGCGAATTCCTGACCGCCATGTCGCACGAGCTGCGCACGCCGCTCAACGCCATCGGCGGCTACGCCGACCTGCTGCTGATGGGCCTCTCGGGCCCGGTGACGCCGCAGCAAACCGAGCAGTTAGGCCGCGTCAAGCGGAGCCAGGAGCATCTGTTAGGCATCATCAACGACATCCTCAACTTCAGCCGCGTCGAGGCGGGACAGCTCACGTACGACATCGACTCGGTCCCGGTCCACGAGGTGGTCGACGCGGTCGTCCGACTGTTGGCGCCGCAGGCGGCCGCGAAGGGCGTGCGGCTCGCGGCGACCGGTTGCGGAGCGGACCGGGTGGCGTGGGCCGATCGCATCAAGACCGAGCAGATCGTGCTGAACCTCGTCGCCAACGCGGTCAAGTTCACGAGCGCCGGTGGCTCGGTTGGCGTGTCGTGCGACCTGCTCGATGCCGATCGCATCGCGCTGCGCGTGGCGGACACGGGCTGCGGCATACCAGCCGATCAGCTCGAGGCGGTGTTCGAGCCCTTCGTGCAGGTGGGCCGCACGCTCACCAGCCAGCCCGAGGGCGCCGGGTTAGGCCTGGCGATCAGCCGCGACCTGGCGCGGGCAATGAAGGGAGACATTCAAGTGGAGAGCACGGTGGACGTGGGATCGACGTTCACGCTCACGCTGCCGGTTCGGAAGGATGATCGCGCCGTGGCGCGCTGAGCGCGCCACGCGTCCGTTAGGCTCTCCGCTCTCTGCGCCACTCCAACCGATACGCTAGCGCCGGACCTCGCGGCCCCTCGTAGGCGAGCTGTGCCATGAGCAGGGTGAACGGCTCGGTGTATCGCGCGATTTCGAGCTTCCCGGCGTCCACGGGATCGAACCCGACGTCGCGAATCAGCCGCGCCGCGGTCTTCTTTGCTCCCGTGTCGTCGCCGCAGTAGACCAGGTTCGGCCGTTTCTTGTTCGCGCGCGCCTTGAAGACGCTGAACAAGACCTCGCTCGGCACCGTGCTGAAGGCCGACACAACGTGCGCCGTCCGCACCTTCTTCTGCAATTGCTCCGCGCCCGACGACGTCTGCCCAACGACGAGCTTCGTATCGTCCTTGTTCATGGGCAGCGAACAACTCACGATGACGGTGCCGGACACGTCGCCGCCCTTCGCGAGGACGTCGTCGACCCGCGACCAATGCACGGCGAGGAGCAGGACGTCGGCAGACTCCGTCGCGTCGGCGGGCGTGCCGGCGCGTGCGCCATGGCCGGCGTCGCGCGCCAACCGCTCGAGCTTGCGCTCATCGTGCGAATAACTGAACACCACGTCGTGACCCGCACGCGCGAAGATGGTGCCCAGCTTTCCGCCCATCAAACCTGAGCCGAGTATGCCGATGCGCATTGTTTCTCCTTCGCTGGGGAAACGGAACGAATCTTCGACCGGCAAGCGCCGCGCCGCGGCGGTCTCCCAAGCGCAGCGCTTCCCTCGTCTATCGATAGGTCTTGACAAACCCGGCCGACCGCGCAATCCTTCCCATCGTCTATCGATAGGAAGCATGGACGCGCATGAAAACTGCCGCCGAGCTCCTGCCCGGAACATTGGATCTCATCGTGCTGCGTACGCTCGTACGCGGGCCTATGCACGGGTACGGCATCGCGCAGCGCGTCAAAGAAATCTCGAAGGACGTGCTCCAGGTGGGCGAGAGCTCCCTCTACCCTGCCCTGCAACGACTGCTGCTCGACGGCTACGTGACGGCGGAATGGGGCGCGTCCGAAAACAATAGGCGAGCACGATTCTATACACTCACGGCGGCGGGACGGCGCCAGCTCGCCAGCGAGCGCGAAGAATTCGAGCGCATCGTCGGCGCCATTCACGCGGTGTTGCGGTTCGCCTGAGGTCGCCATGCGCATCCTCCGTCGCCTCGAGCACTGGATTCGGTCCCGCACCCATCGCGGCGAGTTGGAGGACGAGCTCGCGTTTCATCGGTCGATGATCGAGGGCAATCTCATCGCGCGCGGGTGGACTCCCGACGCGGCGCGCATCGCGGCGCGCCGCACGATGGGCAACGAGACGCTGAGTCGCGAGGATGCGCGGCACGTGTGGGTCTGGTGGTGGCTCGACGCGTTGCGTCAGGACGCGGCCTACACGGTGCGCAGCTTGCGCAAGAGTCCCGGCTTCACGGCGGCCGTGGTCGGCACACTCGCGTTAGGCCTCGGCGCCAATGCGGCGATGTTCGCGACGGTCGATCGCATTCTCTTTCGCGCACCGCCCCGCCTCATCGAGCCGGCCACCGTACACCGCGTGTACCTCTACCGCACGTCGGAGGGCGTCGAGGCCGAGCGCAGCGGACAGTACCTTCGGTACACGGATCTCGCGCGGTGGACCTCGTCCTTCGCGCAGATTGCGGCGGTCGAGGAGCGTGCACTGCCCGTCGGCACGGGCGACGCCACGCGCGAGCTGCCGATCGGCATCGTCAGTGCGAGCTTCTTCGAATTGTTCGACGCGCCGCCCGCGTTAGGCCGTTACTTCACGCGGGCCGAGGACACACCGCCGGTCGGCGCAGCCGTGGCGGTGCTCACGGACGCCGCCTGGAAGGCGCAGTACGGCGGCCGGCGCGACGTGATCGGGGCACCCATCTCGATCGGTTCCACGCGTTTTACCGTCATCGGCGTCGCGCCGCCCGGCTTCGTCGGACTGTGGCCCGAGCGTCCGCCGTCGGCGTTCATTCCCGTCACCGCCTTCGGTCCGATGAACGGCACGAACACGAGCGCCTGGTGGTCATCGTATGATCATGCCATTGGCATCTCGACCATCGTACGACGCAAGCCGGGCGTCACCGTTGCCGCGGCGACAGCGGATCTCACCACCGCGCTCCGCCGCAGCTATCAGCATCAGCTCGACATCGAGCAGCCGAACGGGCCCTGGACGCTGGCGTCGCTGCGGCCGCGCGCCGTGGTGGCCTCGATCCTGAGCGAGCGCGGCCCTGAAGCGTCGAGCTTCGCGCGTGTCGCGCTATGGCTGTCGGGCGTCGCGCTGATCGTGTTGCTCATCGCCTGTGCCAATGTCGCCAACCTGCTGCTCGCCCGGACGTTGCAGCGCCGGCGAGAAATCGCCGTCCGCATTGCGTTAGGCGTGAGCCGCGCTCGTCTCACCTCGCAGCTGGTCCTCGAGGGCGTCCTGCTCGCGATCCTCGCCGGCCTCGCCGGCATCGCCAGCGCTACCGGGACGAGCTCGGCCATGCAGCGGCTCTTCCTGCCCGACGACGTCGCGCCGCGGGTGCTCACCGACCCACGGACGACCCTGTTCGCCATCGGCGTAGCGGTCCTCGTCGGCATTGCCACCGGCATCGTGCCCGCGCTCCGGGTCGGTCGCGTGAGCCTCACGGCCGACCTCAAGGCCGGCGCGCGCGAAGGCACGTATCAGCATTCGCGCCTGCGCGGCGGGCTACTGGTCGCGCAGGGCGCGTTGTCGGTGCTCCTCCTGGTCGGCGCGGGACTCTTCGTCCGCAGTCTGCGCAACGTGCGGCACGTCCCGCTCGGCTTCGATGCGAAGCCGGTGTTGGTGGTGGACCTCAACATGCGCGGCGTGACGCTCGACAGCGCCCGCCTCGCCGCGCTCAACGAGCGCCTGCTCTCGGCGTCGTTAGGCGTCTGGGGCGTCGCGCACGCTACGCTCATGAAGACCGTGCCCTTCGAGGGGATCGAGTCGACGGCGCTGTTCGTGGCCGGCATCGACTCGGTCGACCGGCTCGGCGAGTTCGACCTGAACGGCGTGTCACCCGACTACTTCGCGACGATGGGGACGCGCATTCTGCGCGGCCGAGGATTCGACCGGTCGGACGGGCCGCGCTCGGGGCCGGTCATGATCGTTGGGGCATCGATGGCGCGGGCCCTGTGGCCCCGCGCGAATCCCATCGGCCAGTGCGTTAGGCTCTCGACGCCGGACGCGCCCTGCACCACCGTCGTCGGCGTCGCGCAGGACGTGCATACGCACAGCGTGAGCGACGAGCGCGGCTACTACTTCTATTATCTGCCGGCCTCGCAGATGAGGCCGGACTACACGGGCCTGTTCGTCCGCGCGCGCCACCCGACGCGAGTCGCCCCGCTCCTCAGGAGCCGACTGCAAGCCGAGATGCCGGGCGCGTCGTACGTCACCGTGCGGCCGCTGTCGGACGTGGTCGGCGACCAGGAGCGCGCGTGGGCGGTGGGCGCCGAGACGTTCTCTGCGTTAGGCGCCCTGGCGTTGGGCATGGCGGCGTTGGGCCTCTACAGCGTGATCGCCTACGGCGTGGCCCAACGTACGCACGAGTTGGGCGTGCGCGTCGCCCTCGGTGCGCGGGCCGCCCACATCACGCGACTCGTGGTGGGCGAGAGCGTCCGCTTTGCGCTCCTGGGCCTCGCGATCGGCGCCGCGGTGAGCCTCGCGGCGGCGCACTGGATCGCGCCGCTCTTGTTCCAGGAGTCGCCGCGCGATCCCGTTGTGTTCGGTGCCGTCGGCGTCGTGCTGGTCGCGGCAGCCGTCGCCGCGAGCTGGATTCCCGCGCGCCGCGCCGCGCGCATCGACCCCACCACCGCCCTGCAGGCTGGATGATCCTCGTGCAAACACATCATGCTCCCGGGCGGGCGATGCTCGCCGGCCTTCTGGTTGCTGCCGCGACCGCATGCACCGGATCGCGCGTGGCACGCGCGGGCGACACACATCCCTACACACCGCATACACGGACCATCACGATCACGACGGTCCCGATGCTGGTGCGCGAGCAGCAGCACCTCTTCCCGTTCCTAACGAAGGACTTCGCGAGAGGCGGCGTCCTCGACGGCAAGGAAGTCTATGCGTTCTCGCCCTCCACGATCACCGTGGTGGAAGGCGACACGATCCACTTTGTGTTCATCAATCCGGAAGACGACGTCCATTCGTTCGTGCTCCCGGATTTCGCGGTATCGCTCCCGGCGCAACACACCACCGAGGCGACGTACGTGGCGAAGAACGCCGGAATCTATCCGTTCACGTGCGCGATTCAGTCGCACCTGCCGATGATGTGGGGGCAGTTGGTCGTGTTGTCGGGCGAGTCGATGGCGCCTGGAACGAGGGAAGCGCGCGCTCGCGCGCGCTGAGGGACGCGCTTCGCTTCCCCGAGCGGGCGCCAGCGCGCGCGCCCCTGCCTAACGCTCGATCCCCGCCGATCGCCTCCAATCGCGGATGATCTCGAGGATGCCCTCCGATGGCTCGGCACCCGGGTCCCACTCGGTGGGCGAGCCCGCGTCGAGCAGCAGCCGGCCGACGGCCGCGAAGTCATGTCCGTTGCCACCCTGCGATCGTTGGCCCTCCGCGGCCCACACGAGCGGCGTCCCATGAAACTCGGTATCCCGCGCCGAAACCGATGCGCCGTGCGCGAGCAGAATGCGAATGGCGTCCGGCTGGCCGCTCATCGCCGCCGCATGCAACCCGGTCTTTCCCATCTCGTCGTCGGCGTGGTTGGGATCGAACCCGCACACGAGCATGGTGTCGAGCACGCGCGCCTCGCCGCGCTCGGCTGCCCGATAGAACGCTGCGTAGTGCTCGCCGCCGATCGCATCGCGCAACGCGGGGTTTGCGGCGAGCATCGCCTGTGCCGATGCGCGATCGCCGCGGCTGCACGCCGCAACGAAGCGATCGACGTCGGACAGCTCGGTCGCGCCGCCATTGGCCGCGAGCCACTCGGCGACCGCGTCGTTGCCGGAGGTTGCCGCCACCGCGTAGGGCGTGCGGCCGTCGCGCCGCCTGCGTGTCGGGTCGGCGCCGCGGCGCACGAGCTCGGCGGCGAGGTCCACGCTGCCGCGCCGCGCCACGACGTGCAGCGGCGTCTCTCCGTTAGGCGCGAAGACCGGATCCGGGTCGGCACCGTGATCGAGCAGCCATCGCGCGCCGTCGCTCGCGTCCGACCACGTGAAGATCGCGTACAGCGTTGCGGAGCCGTCGGTCGCCCAGGGCTGGTTCACATCGGCGCCGTGCGCGCGCAGGAGGTCGAGAGCGGCGACATTGGCGCCA
>DATJET010000068.1:0-3254 GCA_035496295.1 Gemmatimonadaceae bacterium | reverse complement strand
GGCCATCTTCACGCGGAACCATTTCCCTGGAGCGCCCGTCATCGTCGGGCGGGAGATCATCAAGGGCGGTCGCCTTCGGGCCGTGGTGGTGAACAGCAAAGTCAGTAACGTCGCGACTGGCCAGTTAGGCATCGACAACGTGCGTCGCATGGCCGCCGCGACCGCCGCGGAGCTGGGCACCGCGCCGGCACACGTGCTCGTAAGCTCCACCGGTGTGATCGGGGTCCCGCTTCCGATCGACCTCATCGAGCGCGGGATCCGTGGCATCGCCGCCGACCTGCAGGACAATCCGCTCATCGGGGCCGAGGGGATCATGACGACGGATCGTCATCCGAAGGCGCTGTCGACGGCAGTGGGCAACGCGACGATCACGTGGGTCGCGAAGGGCTCCGGGATGATCGAGCCGAACATGGCGACGATGCTCGTCTACATCTTCACTGACGCCGCATTGGACGCTGCATCGCTCGATCGCATGCTCCGCGTGGCCGCGGACCAGTCGTTCAACATGTTGTCCGTGGACAGCGACACGAGCACGTCCGACACGTGCGCGATCCTGGCGAACGGGCTCGCGGGTCCGGTGGACGAGACGGCGTTCACCCAAGCCCTGATCGCCGGCTGCACGCGCATGACGGAGATTCTCGCGCGCGACGGTGAGGGTGCGATGCGGATGATCCGCGCCACGGTGCGGGGCGCGCTGGACGCGCGCGAGGCGAAGCGCGTCGCCAAATCCCTGGTGAACTCTCCACTGGTGAAGACCATGGTGGCTGGGGCGGACCCTAACGTGGGCCGTCTGCTCATGGCGGTCGGCAAGTGCTTCGAGTGCACGATACGCCCGCCGAACACGGACGCCTGGATCAACGGCCATCCGGTCGTCGCCGGTGGCCAACGGCTCGACTTCGAGGACGCGGTGGTGCGCGAGACATTGCGCGCGGAGGTCGTGGACCTGGAAGTGTCGCTCGGCGTCGGCGACGGCGCGGCGCGCGCCTACGGCTGCGATCTCACGGCCGGGTATGTCGAAGAGAACGCCGCGTATTACTCGAGCTGAAGATCCCGGGGTAGCGCCACGCCGTCGAGCGTTGCGCGGATGGCCTTCGCCCATTCCGTCACGCGGCGGATGTGGCCATCGGCGTTAGGCAGCTCGCCTGCCGGAACGACGACGTCCGCGACGGTCATGGACCACGTGTGTGGCCACCCATCGGGTGGCTCGGCACCGCGCTCGCGTATCCTCACCTTGGCGTCGGACTGCGCTCGCGCGCGCCTGAGAAATTCAGCGGGCGTCGCCGTCCCATCGAGCGACTCGGCGATGATCGCGCGCCAGCCGCGAATCGCGGCACGGGAAAACCCCCGCGGGTGCTGGAGATAGTACGCCGCCACCGTGAGGTGATGCACCGCTCCGAATGCCGCGGGGAAGACGTATTCGTGCGCGAGCAGCTCATCGAACAGCGAGCGACAGCTGCCGTTGTCCGCGACCCAAGCGCCGCAGTCGGGGCATGGGATCATGTTGGAAAGCTAACGCTGGTCGTGCCACGCGCCGCGCACTACCTTCGCCGGCATGTTCCCCTCGTATCGGGCGACCGCAGGCCGAGTCATCGTCGCGTTGTGGCTCGTCGCGATCCTGTACGTCGTCGTCCTTTCCCTGCTCGTCGTTCGCGCGCCGGGTGACGGCGTGGCGCTTCGCGCGCCGGTGCTCGAACAAATCGTCTTTCTGCTCCTGTGGGGTGTCGCGACACCCGCCATCATCTGGTCGGCCGAGCGACTCCCGATCGAGCGGACGCGGTGGCGCTGGCGCATCCCAACGCACCTCGCAATCGCGATTACGTTCATCGTCGCGCTCAACCTGGCCGCTCCTACGATCGCCTGGGTCATGCTCGGGCGCCCATTGCCGTACGCAGAAGTCGTGCGCCACGCGCTCGGCGAGCTCGCGGCGGTCGCCCACCTCGCGCTCATCGTATACGCCTTCATCCTTGGCGCCGGGCACTACCTGCACACGCTCGACGTTCGCCGTGAGGAGCAGCTGCGTGCCGAGCGTCTTCGCGCCGATCTCGCGTCGGCGCAACTGCGCGCATTGACCCTGCAATTGCAGCCGCATTTTCTGTTCAATGCCCTGAACGCCGTTGGTGCGCTCATCATCACCGAACGGAATCGTGAGGCGTTCGAGGTCGTGGGACGACTCGGCGAGCTGCTCCGCGCGCTGCTCGCCATCGAGCGCCGCGAGGAAGTGTCGTTGCGGGAGGAGCTGGACCTCGTGGAGTCATACCTCGGGATCGAACAGGCTCGCCTTGGAGACCGGCTGCGTGTCGAATGGGAGGTGGCGCCCGATGTCGGGAGCGCACAGGTGCCACCAATGCTGCTGCAGCCGCTGGTGGAGAACGCGATTCGCCATGGCGTTTCCCGGTCACCGACCGGCGGGCGCCTAACGATCGCTGCTCGGCGCCAGGACGCGCGGCTGGCGCTCGAGGTATACGACGACGGGCCTGGGCCGTTGTCCCGCGCGCGCGCCGAGCCAGGCGGTGGCGTCGGTCTCGAGAACACGCGGCAGCGCCTGACGCACCTCTACGGCGGCGAAACTCGGCTCGAGCTCCTGCGCGATGGTGACTGGACGCGCCTCGTCGTCGAGCTTCCGTTCCACGTGCTCGCAAACGTGACGCCGACGTTGCCGGGAGGGGCCGCCGCGTGACTCGTGACCCGAACGAGCACCGCGGCGAAGTGCGCGTGCTCGTCGTCGACGATGAGCCGCTGGCGAGGGCAGGCCTTCGCGCGATCCTTCGCGAGGAGCGCGACCTCTCGGTGGTCGGCGAGAGCGCGTGCGGTGCGGATGCCATCGCGGCGATCGATGAGCTGTCGCCCGATGTGGTGTTCCTGGACATCGCCCTGCCCGATCTGGACGGATTCGACGTGATTCAACGCCTGCCGGCCGACAAGCGGCCGGCGATTGTCTTCGTGACGGCGCATTCCGACCAGGCGCTCCGCGCGTTCGAGACGCGAGCGCTGGACTACGTGACGAAGCCGATTCGTCGCGAGCGCGTCCATGAGGCGGTGGCGCGAGCGCGGGAGCGCATCCGGCTCGAGCGGCTTGACCGCGAGGCGCCGCCGGCGGCCGCGCCGGTGACGGGTGGGCCGCTCGCACTCAAGGTGGATGCGCGCGTTCACCTGATCGATCCGGAGTCGATCGATTGGGTCGAGGCGGCCGACGATCACGTCGTGGTGCATTGCGGCGAACGTACGTGGCGCACGCGCGAGACACTCCGGCACGT
>DATJET010000067.1:0-4595 GCA_035496295.1 Gemmatimonadaceae bacterium | reverse complement strand
GGAGTCTCGCCGGGACAGCCGGGATCGTGTACGGCACGTGGCGCCGGATCACGTCGCGGAGTGCGTAATACTTCTCCGTCGGCCATCCCGCTTCCGACAATGGCGCGCCGTAGTCATAGCTGGTCATGCTGGGCTCGATGGGCACAGTCTTCGTGTAGTTCGCGCCCGAGGTGAATCCGAAGTTCGTGCCGCCGTGAAACATGTACAGGCTCACGCTCGCGCCGCGCGCGAGCAGACTGTCGTATTTCGACAGGAAGCCCGACAGCGGCGTGGATGGCAGCGGCTCGGCCCAATGCGTGAGCCAGCCCGGATAGAACTCGGCGATCATGTTCGGGCCTAACCCGCGATTGAACGGCTCCGCGCGCGCCGAGAGCGAGTCGTAGTTTTCTTCACCGGTCGCGGACGCGAACACGCCGGGAATCGAACCGTGCGCGAATTCCTCATCGCCATCGGCCGTGAAGAGCGGGACGTCGATCCCGGCGTCCACGAGCATGCGGCGGGTCGCGTTTTTGTACGCCGAGTCGTTGCCGAACGAGCCATATTCGTTTTCGACCTGTACCATCACGATCGGGCCGCCGTGCGTCACGAGCAGCCGACGCACCTGCTCGCCTAACGCATGAATGTAGCGCGCAGCGGCACGCTGGTAGCGTGGATCGTTGCTCCGCACGTGCACGGCCGGCGACTCGAGCAGATACGATGGAATGCCGCCGAAGTCCCATTCCGCGCACACGTAGGGCCCCGGTCGCAGAATCACCCACAGTCCTTCGTGTTGGGCCTCGCGGATGAACTCGGCGAGGTCGCGATTGCCAGTGTGAAAGTCGAACACGCCGGGACGAATCTCGTGATAGTTCCAGAACACGTAGGTCGCAATGGTGTTGAGACCCATCGCCTTTGCCATGCGCAGCCGGTGGCGCCAGTACTCGCGCGGGATCCGCGCGTAATGCATCTCGCCGGCGATGATCTGGAACGGTTTACCGTCGAGCAGGAACGCGCCGCGGCCGATGGCGAACGTGTGCGCGGCCCGTGCCGGGTCGTCGGCGCGCGGCGCGCGCACGGCGCCGCAGAGTCCGGCCAGGCACAGCGCGGCGATCGTGCGTTTCACCGCGCGCCGCCCGTGCCTCCATTGACGAGACCCAAGCCGCGCGATAGTCTCGCCACGGCGAATCCATCGAGTGTAGCTCATTGGCCAGCGACCCCGATCATGTCACGCCGGATCCCGCGCCGCGTACCGCCGTCACGCGCCGCGATTTTCTCGAGCGCAGCCGCGGTCTGGTGCTCGGACTCGGCGCGCTCTCGTTAGGCATCGCGCCGCGGCCGCGGTGGTCAGACGAGATCGTGCTCGGCAACGATGCCGTCACGGGTACGTGGACCACAGCCGGCGGCGTGCTGCGCCCGGTGCGCTTCACCGACGGCGTGAACAAGACTGCGCTGCCGGTGCCGGCGCAAGTGTTCACGCTCGCGTTCGCCGACAAGACCACACTCGACGCCGGCGACATGCGCATTGTCGCGGCGCCTGTCACGGAGACGCTCGCGCCCAACCCATCCGCGTCGCGCGCGGCGGAGCGCGTGGGCGGGCGCCGAGTGACGGTGCGCTTGCGGGACGCCGCCGGCCGCATTGAGGCCGAGTGGCGCGCGGTGATGCGCGACGGCAGCGCCTACGTTCGGCAGGAACTCGTGCTGCGCGCGGTCCGTGCCGACGTGCCGCTGCGGTCGGTGACGATGTTCGCGGTCCGTGCGCCTAACGCGATGGTTCCGGGGACGGTGCGCGGGACGCCGGTCGTGATCGGCAACGCGTACGTGGCGGTCGAGCATCCCCTCGCCGACAACGTCGTGGACGGCGAGGACGTGCGCTGCCGTGCCACGCGCACGCTGCCCTTGCGTCCCGGCGCCGCGCTCGAGCTGAGCAGTGTGATCGGCGTGACGCGGCCGGGCCAGCTGCGCCGCGACTTTCTGACGTATGTGGAACGCGAGCGCGCGCACCCGTACCGCACCTTTCTCCATTACAACTCGTGGTATGATATCGGCTACTTCAACCGCTACAGCGAGGCCGATGCGTTAGGCGCGATCACCGCGTTAGGCTCGGCACTGCACGAGCAGCGCGGCGTGACGCTCGACAGCTTCCTGTTCGATGACGGCTGGGACGATCCGACCACGCTGTGGCACTTCAACGCGGGCTTCCCCGACGGATTCACGAAGGTCGCCGCCGCGACGCATCGCGTTGGCGCCGCGCCCGGCGTGTGGCTCTCGCCGTGGGGCGGGTACGGGACGCCACGCGAGGAGCGTCTTGCCTACGGCAAGAAGCAGGGATTCGAGACCAACGCCGACGGCTTCGCGCTTTCCGGACCCATTTACTATAAGAGATTCCGCGACACGTGCGTCGACATGATTCGCCGGTACGGTGTCAATCAATTCAAGATCGACGGCACCGGCGATGCATCGAGCACCGCGCCCGGGAGTCCGTTCGACAGCGATTTCGACGCGGCGATTCATCTCATTGGCGAGCTGCGGGCCGAGGAGCCGAACCTGTACGTGAATCTCACGACGGGAACCTATCCGTCGCCGTTCTGGCTGCGGTACGCGGATTCGATCTGGCGCGGCGGCGACGATCACGATTTCGCCGGCGTCGGGTCGCCGCGCCAACGATGGATCACGTATCGCGACGCGGACACGTACGAGCACGTGGTGCGCGCGGGCGCGCTGTTCCCGATGAACTCGCTCATGCTGCACGGGATGATCTACGCGAAGCAGGCGCACAACCTGATGACCGATCCGGGCAACGACTTCCCGAGCGAGGTGCGCAGCTACTTCGGCACGGGCACGCAGCTGCAGGAGATGTACATCACGCCGGCGCTCCTCTCATCCGGTGACTGGAACGTGATTGCCGAATGTGCGAAATGGTCGCGGGCCAACGCGGGGACGCTGGTCGACACGCACTGGGTGGGCGGCGATCCGCAGCGATTGGAGCCGTATGGTTGGGCATCGTGGTCGCCGGCGAAGGGGATTCTCACGCTGCGCAATCCGTCGAATATTGCGCAGGACATCGTGATCGACGCGGCACATGCCTTCGAGCTGCCAGATGGGGCACCGCGCGAGTTCGCGAGCGTTAGTCCATGGGCGGCCGATCGCGGCCGGCCGCCGCTGACCTTGCGAGCCGGCGAGGAGCGCCGCATATCGCTCGCGCCCTTCCAGGTGCTGACGCTCGAGTGCACGCCGCGATGACGCAGAGCGCCTAACGTGGAACTGACCGGCCTCGACTGGCTGATTGTCGGCGTCAGCCTCGCACTCTGCTACCTGCCGGCGCTTTTTTACATCCGCCGGTCGCAGTCCGGCCTCGCCGAGTTCTTCGCGTCGGGCCAGTCTGCGCCATGGTGGCTCGTCGGCACGTCGATGGTCGCCACCACGTTCAGCACCGACACGCCCAACCTGGTCACCGACTTCGTGCGGTCGCACGGCGTGTCGTACAACTGGGTGTGGTGGGCGTTCCTGCTCACCGGCATGGCGACCGTGTTCTTCTATGCCCAACTGTGGCGGCGGTCGGGCGTGCTGACGGACCTCGAGTTCTACGAGGTGCGGTACTCCGGCCGGCCCGCGGCGCTCGTGCGCGGATTCCGCGCCGTGTACCTGGGCCTCTTCTTCAACATCATGATCATGTCGACGGTGACGCTCGCCGCGATCAAGATCGCCAACGTGATGTTGGGTTGGGACCGCCTCGAGACCGTGCTCATCGCCGGCACGGCGTGTGTGCTGTTCGCGTCGATCTCCGGGTTGTGGGGCGTGCTCACGACGGACCTCGTGCAGTTCGCGCTGGCGATGATCGGCGTGATCGCCGCGGCGGTCGTGGCCCTGCACCAGCCCCAGGTCGGCGGCCTCACGGGCATGCTGGCTCGCGTGAAACCGGCGACGCTGAACCTGCTGCCCGACTTGCACGACACGTCGCTCACGCTCACCGTGCTCGTGATCCCGCTCACGATCCAGTGGTGGTCGGTGTGGTATCCGGGGTCCGAGCCCGGCGGTGGAAGCTACATTGCCCAACGGATCCTCGCCTCGCGGAACGAGCGTCACGCGTTAGGCGCGACGCTGTGGTTCAACGTCGCCAACTACGCGATCCGGCCGTGGCCGTGGATCATCGTGGCGCTGTGCTCGCTGCTCGTCTTCCCGACGTTAGGCGACATCCATCGGGCGCTGCCGCACGTCGATCCGGCGCTCATCGGCAACGACCTCGCGTATCCCGCCATGCTCACGCTGCTGCCGGTGGGCATGAAAGGACTGATCATCGCCGCGCTCTTTGCCGCCTACCGGTCGACCATGGAGACGCACCTCAATTGGGGCTCGTCGTACCTGATCATCGATTTCTACCAGCGGTTCGTCGCCGCCGGGAAGAGCGAGCGCCACTATCTCTGGGCGTCGCGCTTGCTTACCGCGATCCTCATGATCTGCGCGGGCGCCTTCACGCTGCTGTTGTCGACGGCCAGCGAGGCGTTCCAGCTGCTGTTGTCGGTGGGCGCCGGCACGGGACTCATCTACCTGCTGCGCTGGTTCTGGTGGCGCGTCAACGCGTGGAGCGAGATCTCGGCGATGGTATCGTCGTTCGCCGT
>DATJET010000066.1:0-23420 GCA_035496295.1 Gemmatimonadaceae bacterium | reverse complement strand
TCCGTTATCGAGTCGTGGATGCTTGCCAGACAGCGGAGGCGGACACGCGAGCACGACCGAGCGCTCGCGAATCCGCCTCCGACGACGAGGATAGTCTCACGACTGTGAATGCGGACGAGGCCGGACACAAACGGACACGACAGGAATAGCCGTAGTGCTTCTGCAATCCGCGCTGCCTTTCCCGGAAATTCCTGAAGAACCGTCTTTATGCCTTGGAGCCAACGAGTTGCTCGTCGTCATCGCGGTCGGCGTCACCTCGTGCACCTGGCTGGGTCCACCCATACCGGATTGCCGGACCTCTCCAGGAAGGGAACGCCCTGATGGTCTCGCCGAGATTGTACGCTGCGCCAACGCGTAACGTCGATGCGTACACGAATCTGCACGTGACCATTTGGGGCCTAACGGTGGCGCTCTGTTGATTTTGGTCCGTGCCTTGTCCGTTGTGTCCGTGCTTTGTCCGTTTCCTCATGAGCGTAGCGGCCAGGCCGGTGTCAGATCTTGGGCAGCGTCACGCCGTGTTGGCCTTGGTACTTGCCGCGCTTGTCCTTGTAGGACGTCTCGGGCGCTTCGTCGCCCTCGAAAAAGATCACCTGCGCGATGCCCTCGTTGGCATAGATGCGCGCGGGAAGCGGCGTCGTGTTCGAGATCTCGAGCGTCACGAAGCCTTCCCACTCGGGCTCGAACGGCGTGACGTTCGTGATGATGCCGCAGCGCGCATAGGTGGACTTGCCCAGGGTCAGCGTTAGGACGTTGCGCGGAATGCGGAAATATTCCACCGAGCGCGCGAGCGCAAAGCTGTTGGGCGGGACGATGCACACGTCACCCTCGAATTCGACGAACGATCTCGGGTCGAAGTTCTTGGGGTCCACCACCGAGCTCAACACGTTGGTGAAGATCCGGAACTCGCGCGCCACGCGCATGTCGTAGCCGTAGGAGCTGACGCCGAACGAGATCACGCCCTCGCGCACCTGACGGTCCTCGAATGGCTCGATCATCTGGTGTTCGAGCGCCATGCGGCGAATCCAGCGATCACTCTTGAGCGACATGTCGGGCAGCAGGAGGTGGGTGAAGACAACACGGCGGCAGGCGGCGGGCAATGTATGTGCGCCGCTATGAGTTCGCTACGTTGACACTCGGCGAGACGTCGCGATAAGTTTCCGGTGTTGGACAACGTGAAAAATTTCACGAGCTGGGAGCCGGATGGGACGAGACTACTTTCCGATTCTGTTGCTGGTCGGCTTCGTCGCGGCAAACGCGGTGATGATGCTCGTCGTCTCCCACCTCACACTCAGACCGCGTCCAACACCTGAAAAACAGACCCCGTACGAGTCCGGAATGCCGCCGCTGGGCGATGCCCGCGAACGCTTCTCGGTGAAGTTCTACATGGTCGCGATGCTGTTCATCGTGTTCGACATCGAGACCGTCTTCCTCATCCCATGGGGAGCATCGTTCCGCCAATTGTCGTGCGGCGTTCCACTCGCCGACGGCGTCTGTCCGGCCGGCCAGGTCTCGTTCTTCGGATTCGGTGAAATGATCGTGTTCATCGCGATCCTCGCCGTCGGCCTCGCCTACGTGTGGAAAAAAGGAGCGCTCCAATGGGATTGACCGCTCGTCCGGCAGATAATCTCGCTCGAGTCGACACGACACCCGGATCGGGCGAAAGCTGGGTCGCCACGCGTCTCGATCTTCTCGTCAACTGGGGACGTGCCGGATCGCTGTGGCCCATGCCGTTTGGCACCGCGTGCTGCGCCATCGAATTCATGGCCACCGCAGCGAGCCGTTTCGACCTCGCGCGGTTCGGCATGGAGCGCATGAGCTTCTCACCGCGCCAAGCCGATGTGCTCATCTGCGCGGGACGCGTCCCGTTCAAGCTCGCACCCGTGCTCCGGCGCATCTGGCAGCAAATGCCGCAGCCCAAGTGGTGCATCTCGATGGGCGCGTGCGCATCCTCCGGCGGCATGTTCGACAACTACGCCGTGGTGCAGGGCATCGACACCATCATTCCGGTGGACGTCTACGTGCCCGGATGTCCGCCGCGGCCCGAAGGATTGCTGTACGGCATCCTCATGCTCCAGGAGAAGGTGAAGCGCGAGCGCATGTCCGACACGTCGCTCCGTAACGAGATGGATCCCGACCCCAAGAGCGGTCTCTACATCCCGCCGCAAGCCATCGACGAGCTGTCGGAGCCGTTCGGGAACTCCGTGCATCAAACGCGGTCCGGGCTGTGAGCGCGCCCATTTCAGTTGTGATTCCCGGCAGCGCCGCACCCGACGCGCCCGCGCCGGCAACGCCTAAGAACCTGCCTAACCGTGGCGGGCCCGCGAATCCGAGCGCCGACGCGCTGCGCGCCACGTTCGGCGGCGGCATTCTGCGCGTCGAAGTGATCTGGGGCGAGACCAACGTCTACGTGGACCGGACGCGGTTGTTCGACGTGGTGCAATGGCTGCACGACGATCCGTCGCAGCGGTACGACTACTTGTCCGACGTCACCGCCGTCGAGTATCGCGACCCCGAGCAGCCGCTCGAGGTGGTGTGGCATCTGCGCTCGCTGCCGTATCGCCGGTTCCTGCGCCTGAAAGTCGAGCTCCCGCGCGACGGCAAGACGCCGCTCGAGGTGCCCAGCGTGTGGAGCGTGTACAAGGGCGCCGATTGGCTCGAGCGCGAATGCTACGACATGTTCGGCATTCGCTTCGTTGGGCATCCCGATCTGCGCCGCATCCTGATGTGGGAGCAGTATCACGAGGGCTTTCCGCTGCGCAAAGACTTCCCCCTGCGCGGCCGTTTCAGCCGCGCTGAGCAGCTGCGCCAGGCACTGGCCGCCAATCCGGAGGCGCGGTACTCGATGGAAGAGCTCACCGTCGCTCAGGCGTTCGAGGACCTGCCCGAGGCCATGCGCAAGCGCCTGTCAGGCGGCGAGCGCACGGGAGAGTAGCATGAGCACCAAACGCACCGTCGACGTTGCGATCGGGACCTCGGGTCTCGACGAGCAGGGACGCCCGCGCCGCGCGCCGCTGACCGTGAACGAGGGCGGCACCGTCACGACGCTGGAGCCGCCGCCCGCGCTCGAGGATGCCCTCGAGCTCGAGGGCGAGCACATGCTGATCAACATCGGCCCACAGCACCCCGCTACGCATGGCGTGCTGCGTCTCGTGCTCGAGCTGGACGGCGAGACCGTCGTGCGCTGCATCCCGCACATCGGCTATCTGCACTGCGGCTTCGAGAAGATCGGCGAGTACCGCCAGTACAACCAGGTGATCCCGTGGACCGACCGCGAGGACTACCTGAATTCGATCGGCAACAACGTCGCGTTTGCGTTAGGCGCGGAGCGGCTGTTCGGCATCGAGATCACCCCGCGCTGCACGGTGCTCCGCCTGATCGCGATGGAGCTATCGCGCATCATCTCGCACCTCGTGTGGCTTGGCACCACCTGCATCGACATCGGCGCGTTCACGCCGTTCTTGTGGGCGTTCGAGCAGCGCGAGCGCGTGTATGAGCTGCTCGAGCGGTGGGTGGGCGCGCGTCTCACGACAAGTGCCACGCGCGTCGGCGGCATGGCCGCCGACATTCCGGCCGGTTGGATGGACCAGCTCCAGCACTTCATCAAGACCTTCCCGAAAACGATCGACGAGATCGACCGCGTGCTCACCACCAACGGCATCTGGGTGGGGCGCACGGTCGGGTTAGGCGTGATGTCGGCCGACGAGGCCGTGAACTACGGGCTGTCCGGTCCGATGCTGCGCGCGTCCGGCGTCGCGTTTGACGTGCGCCGCGACTTTCCGTACCTCGACTACGAGACGTACGACTTCGAGGTGCCGGTCGGCACGCACGGCGACGTGTACGATCGGTACCTGGTGCGCATGGAGGAGCTCCGGCAGTCCACGCGCATCCTCGCGCAGGCCGCGGCGCGCCTGCCCGACGGCCCGGTCAACACCGACGACCACCGCGTGGTGCTGCCGCCCAAGAGCAAGGCGATGAGCGACATGGAGTCCATGATCCACCACTTCAAGCAGGTGATGGAAGGCCCGCGTCCTCCGTTAGGCGAATCGTACGTGGCCGTCGAAAGCCCCAAGGGCGAGAAGGGCTACTACATGGTGTCCGACGGCACCGCCAAACCCGTGCGGTGGCGCATCCGGCCGCCATCGTTCCTGAATCTGTCGGCGATCGGCAAGATGGTCGAAGGCCACCTCCTGTCCGACGTCATCGCGATCAACGCGAGCATCGATATCGTCATGGGAGAAATCGATCGGTGAAGGTGCACGAGATGGGGGGCACGCGCGCCGAGAGCGACACGTCGCACGCCGAGCACGAGCGCGGACCCTACACGCCGGTCTTCGTCGGCGACGCGCAGCGCGAACTCGAGGAGATGCTCACGCGCTATCCGACCAAGATGGCGGCGCTCCTGCCCGCGCTCTGGATCGTGCAGCACGAGCGCGGCTGGGTGTCGGACGACGCGATGGCCGAAGTCGCGGAGCTGCTCGATCTCACGCCGGCGTATGTCAAAGGCGTAGTCACGTTCTACACGATGTACCACCAGCACCCGGTGGGGAAATACTTCATCCAGGTGTGCACGACGTCGCCGTGCGGAGCGTGCGGCGCGGAGAAGGTGGTGGAGGCGCTGCTCAAGCACACGCGGTGTGGTGAGTTAGGCGCGACCTCCGCCGACGGCCGGTACACCGTGATCGAAGTCGAATGCCTCGGCGCCTGCGGATTCGCGACGCCGGTGATGGTCAACGACGAATTCATTGAGTCGGTGACGCCGGAACGCGTCCCGCAGATCCTCAGCCAGTACCAGTAATGGGCTTTCCACATGCTCCGCACGCCAAGGAGACGCCGGTGCTCTCGCAGTATTTCGGCGATCCGGCGGCGCGGACAGTCGCGGGCTGGAAGCAGCGCGGCGGATACGTCGCCCTCGAGAAGGCACTCGGCCTAACGCCGGCTGAGATTGTGAACGTGGTGAAGGAGTCGGGACTCCGCGGACGCGGCGGCGCCGGATTCCCCACGGGCCTCAAGTGGTCGTTCATGAAAGTCGGCGATGGCAAGCCGCACTATCTGTGCGTCAATGCCGACGAGTCCGAGCCCGGTACGTTCAAGGACCGCGAGATCATGCGGTGGACGCCGCACGCGCTCATCGAGGGATCGGCGATCGCCTCCTATGCCATGGGCGCCGAAACGTGCTACATCTACATTCGCGGCGAGTTCACCGAACCGCTCACGTACATGAACGCGGCGGTGAAGGACGCGTACGCGGCCGGTATCGTCGGGCCTAACGCAATGGGGACGGGCAAGCGCATCGACGTGCACGTGCATAAAGGCGCCGGCGCCTACATTTGCGGCGAAGAGACCGCGCTCATGAATTCGCTGGAGGGCAAGCGCGGCAATCCGCGCATCAAGCCGCCGTTCCCGGCGGTGGCCGGCGTGTTCGGCATGCCCACCACAATCAATAACGTCGAGACGCTCGCGGCCGTGCCGCACATCATGAATCGCGGCGCCGCATGGTACAAAGGCATGTCGCACTCCAACCCGAAGAGCACCGGTACCAAACTCTTCTCCGTGTGCGGCAACGTCGCGAAGCCGGGCAACTACGAAGTCGAGATGGGATTTCCGTTCAAGGATTTCCTCTTCGATCTCTGCGGCGGACCAAAGCCGGGCCGGCGCTTCAAGGCGATCGTGCCGGGCGGATCATCGGTCCCCATCCAGACGATGGAGGAAGCCGAAGCCACGCTCATGGACTACGAGGGCTTCGTGGCCCAGGGCTCGATGCTCGGCTCGGGCGGCGTGATCGTGTTCGATGATGCGCAGTGCATGGTGAAGCACATCGCGCGGTTCGCCAGGTTCTACGCGCACGAGAGTTGTGCGCAATGCACGCAGTGCCGCGAGGGCACAGCCTGGTGCACGCGCATTCTCGAGCGCATCGAGCGCGGACTCGGTACTATGGAAGATCTCGACACGCTCCTGGACCTCTCCGAGCAGATGACGGCCAAGACAATCTGCGTGCTTAGCGATTCGTGCGCGGCTCCGATCGTGTCCGGCATCCACAAATTCCGGAGTGAGTTCGAGGCACACATCACTGGGAAACGGTGCCCCATGGGCGCGACGGCGGCGGCCTGATGGCAGACGCGCAACAAGTCTCACTCACCATCGAGGGACGATCGGTTACCGTCCCCGCAGGCACTTCCATTCTCGAGGCGGCCAAAGTCGCGGGCGTGCTCATTCCGCACTACTGCTACCATCCGGGACTGAGCATTGTTGGTAATTGCCGCATGTGCCAGGTCGAGGTCGAGAAGATGCCGAAGCTCGCACCGGCGTGTCAGACGGCGGTTGCCGACGGGCAGGTGGTGCACGTCTTCGCCGATCGCGCGCTCGAGGCGCGCTCGGCTGTGCTCGAGTTCCTGCTCATCAACCATCCCCTGGACTGTCCGATCTGCGACAAGTCCGGCGAATGTGAGTTGCAGGACTACACCTATCGGGAAGGCCGTGCGGTCGGGCGGCTAAACGATCCGAAACGGTTCAACGCAGCCGAGGATTTCGGTGGCGACGTCCTGTACGTGACGAACCGCTGCATCCTGTGTACGCGCTGCGTCCGATTCATGGACGAGGTGGCGAAGGATACCGTGCTCAACGTGAGCGAGCGCGGAGACCGTGCGTTGATCGGGAAGTTCGAGGGCAAGGACCTCACGCACCCATGGGCGGCGAACGTCATCGATCTGTGTCCCGTGGGCGCGCTGCTGTCGAAGGACTTCCTGAACAAGGCGCGGGCGTGGGAGCTGGATCGCACGGCGTCGGTGTGCCCGAACTGCACGCAGGGATGCAACACGATTCTCGAGACGCGCGACAACGTGGTGGTTCGGATGCGTCCGCGCACCAACACCGACGTCAACCACTACTATCTGTGCGACGAAGGGCGCATGGATTACCGGTGGATGAACCGGACCGATCGGCTCGAGGCGCCGCTCGTTAGGCGCGGCGACCGGCTCGTGGCCACCGGCTGGGACGAGGCCCTGCGCGCCGCGGCGCTGCACCTGAACGGCAAGCGCGCGTTCGTGCTGGCGAGTCCGATGCTGTCGAACGAATCGCTGTGGGTGTTGTCGCGGATCATGAAGCGCGGCGGCGGGGCCGGCGGGTTCCGAGTCAGGCGCGAGCCCGAGGCACCGCTCGCCGGCGTGCCCGACCTCGCGCGACGCGCCGAGCGCGCCGCCAACGTGCGGGCGGCGGAGCTGTTCGGATTCGCCAAGAGCGACACGCCGCTCGCCGGCATGCAGGACGGCGACGTGCTGATCGTGGCCGACCACGAGGTGACGGTCGCCGATGCGCCCGCGCTCGCGAAAGCGAGTGCGGTGATCGTGATCGGCACGACGATGCCCGAGCTCGTGACCAACGCGATCGTCGCGCTGCCCTCGACCAACGTGGCGGAAGAAGACGGGACGTTCACCAACCTGCGCGGCCGCGTGCAACAGTACCGTCAGGCGCGCGCGGCGCCGGGCATGTCGCGCCCCGTGTGGTGGTCGGCCGGCGACCTGCTCGTGTTCCTCGGCGAGCGCGCGGGCTACTATCTGGCGAGCGAAGCGTTCGCGGCGCTCGCCGCGCAGCAACCCGAGTTCTCTGGTCTCACGTACGAGTCGCTCGGCTTCAAGGGCCAGCTGCTCGCTGGTTACGCGATCGCCGGTGAAGCAGGGGGCGTGGCCCGATGAACATGTACGCCGCGTTGATGCTCTTTCAGCACGCGTACGATCCGCAGGTGCCGGTGCACGGTGCGCCGTGGCTCTGGTTCTCGATCATCAAGATCCTCGTGGTGTTCACTGTGTTGATGGTGACCATCGCCTATCTGACGCTCGCCGAGCGGAAGATTTCGGCGTGGATCCAGGACCGGCACGGGCCTAACCGGGTTGGGCCGCGCGGGTTGGCGCAGCCGTTGGCCGATGGCCTCAAGAACATCATGAAGGAAGAGACGTATCCGTCGGCGGCGTACAGCCCGTTGTTCATTCTCGCGCCGGTGATGTCGTTCATTCCCGCGCTGATCACGTTCGCGGTGATTCCATTCGCGGCGCCGCTGCCCACGCGCTGGGGACTGGTCGACATGTCGATCGCCGACCTGCCGGTGGGCTTCCTGTACATTCTGGCGGTCGCGTCGCTCGGCGTGTACGGCATCGTGCTCGCGGGGTGGAGCTCGAACAACAAGTACGCGCTGTTAGGCGGGCTGCGGTCGAGCGCGCAGATGGTGAGCTACGAAGTGTCGATGGGCCTCGCGGTCGTGTCGGTGCTGCTGCTGTCGGGCAACGTGTCGCTCAGCTCCATCGTGAGCAGCCAGGTCGCCACGGGTTGGTATTTCTTCCCGCTGCTCATCGGCTTCTTCCTGTTCCTCGTCGCCGCATTCGCCGAGACGAACCGCCTGCCATTCGATTTGCCGGAGGCGGAGTCGGAGCTCATCGCCGGATATCACACCGAGTACAGCTCGATGAAGTTCTCGATGTTCTTCATCGCCGAGTACTCCAACATGACGACGGCGAGCGCGCTGCTTACCACCTTGTTCTTCGGCGGGTGGGCGGTGCCGTTCTGGACGACGGTGAACACGGCGCCGTGGCACTGGTGGAAGACGCTCATCACGCTCGTGTGCTTCATGCTCAAGACCGGCTTCTTCCTGTTCCTCTACATGTGGATCCGGTGGACGCTGCCGCGTTTCCGGTATGACCAACTGATGAGTGTCGGCTGGAAGGTGATGCTGCCGATTGCGCTCGGCTATCTGGTCGTCATGGCGGGAGCAGTCCTGGCTCTGGATGCCGCGGGCATCGCACCGACGGCACGGTTAGGCGGATTCGTGCCCACCTACTGGGCCCTGTTGGGCGTACTGAACGTCGGGTTGGCCGTGCTGGTGTTCGTCGTGTTGGATCGCGGCCGACTCGTGAGCCCGGCGTCGGCGCGCGTTGGTCCGGTCGAGCTGGCAGAGCTGCGCGCGATGGCGTTGCGTCGTCCGGCGCCGGTTCAAGGAGACTGATCATGGCCATTGAAATCAAAGTGCTCGAGCGGCCGATCCGGCAGACGAGCTATGTGCGCGCGATGCTCAAGGGCATGGCGATCACCTTCAAGCATCTGACCAACCCGCACAAGGTGACGTGGCAGTATCCCGAGCAAAAATGGGATCTCTCGCCGCGGTGGCGCGGCACGCACCGGATGCTCACCGACGAAAACGGCAAGGCGAAGTGTGTGGCGTGCGGGTTGTGTCCGCAGATCTGTCCCGCGAACTGCATCAAGCTGGTGCCGGGTGAGGACGAAGAGGGGAATCGCTATCCGCTCGTGTACGAGATCGACGAGTTCCGCTGCATCTTCTGCGGTTATTGCCAGGAGGTGTGTCCGGAGGAGGCGATCCACGTGGGGCGGCACTACGAGAACTCGGAGTACAGCCGCGCCGGATTCGTGTACGACTTGGAGCGCCTAACGGCGCAGACGCACCCGGTGTGCGAGATGTGGGACCCCGCCGACCCGCGAGGCGAGTGATGCCGTACGGGTTCGTGTACGAGTTCCTCTTCTACCTGTTCGGCCTGATCGCAGTCGCGTCGGCGGCGATCTTCGTCACGCGGCGCAATCCCGTGGCGGCGGCACTGTGGCTGGTCAACACGATGTTTTGCATTGCGGCGCTCTACATCATGATGGATGCACAGTTCGTGGGCGCGATCCAGGTGCTGGTGTACGCGGGCGCGATCATGGTCGTGTTTCTGTTCGTCGTGATGCTGCTCAATCTCGGCTTGCCGCCCAGCGTGGCCGACATCAGAGGGAAGGGCGCGCGGATCGTCGCGCTCCTGGCGGGTCTCGCGCTATTGGCCGAAGTGCTGGTGATCGCACGTCAGAAGCTGCCGGCCGAGCTCGCGTGGCTGCCGAGCGGCACGAACGTCACGTCGACGATCACGGAACCGCTCTTCCGCGCGTACCTGCTGCCGTTCGAGATCACGAGTGTGTTGCTGCTCGTCGCCATCGTCGGTGCCGTGGTTCTCGCCAAGAAGCGGAGTTAGACATGGTACCCGAAGCCCTCTTTTTTTCGGCGATCCTCTTCGTGATCGGCGTCGTGGGCGTGCTCACGCGCCGTAACGCGATCATCATCTTCATGTGCGTCGAGCTCATGCTCAACGCCGTGAATCTGTCGTTCATTGGATTTTCGCGGCTGTACGGAGCCGGCGGGCAGGTGTTCGTGATTTTCGTCATGAGCGTCGCCGCCGCCGAAGCAGCCGTCGGCTTAGCCATCATCATCGCGATCTTCCGCCACCACGAGACGGTGGACCTCAAGAACATCAATCTGCTCAAAGGGTGATGCTCCAAGTGCCCTTGGCTCAATCGGGTGGAGTGCATCCGCTCGCCGGCTCCGTCGCCGAGCTGGTGTGGCTGCTGCCGGTTTTGCCGTTGATCGGGTTCGTGATCAACGGCGCGATCTCGTTGCTCAGCGCGTTCCACGTCGGACCGGCGGATCCGTCGGCTGCGCACGGCGGACACGATGCGACGTCGCACGCGGCGGGACCGGACGCTCACGGCGGACACGACGACCACGCCGCGCCGGCGCGGGGCGCGCTGCACGCGGTCGTGACGATCGTCGGGCCGCTGGTGCTGATTCTCGCCTTCGTGCTCGGCGTCGCGATTTTCATGGCGATGCCATCGCACATGGCGACGCCGTTCGTCACGACGTACTTCGCGTGGATGCCGGTAGGCACCGACCTGCCACTCCGTTGGGCATTTCAGGTGGACCAACTGTCGGTGATGATGGTCTTGTTCGTCACCGGCGTCAGCGCGCTGATTCACATCTTCAGCGTCGGCTACATGGGCGACGATCCAGGGTACGCGCGCTACTTCTCGTTCCTGAATCTCTTCGTCGCGTTCATGCTCGTGCTGGTGTTGGGCGCGAGCTTCCCGGTGATGTTCGTGGGATGGGAAGGCGTGGGACTCGTGTCCTACCTGCTCATCGGATTCTGGTTCAACGACAAGGCGAACGCCGACGCGGGCAAGAAAGCGTTCATCGTGAACCGCATCGGCGATTTCGGATTCCTGATCGCCATGTTCCTGATCTGGTCGAACGTCGGTACGCTCGACTTCTCGGGCGTGGCGGCCGGCGTGGGCGCGCTGCCCGCGGGCGGGCCGTTGCTCACGACGATCTGTCTGTTCCTGCTGTTAGGCTGCACCGGCAAGAGTGCGCAGATTCCGCTCTACGTGTGGTTGCCCGACGCCATGGCCGGTCCGACGCCGGTGTCGGCGTTGATTCACGCGGCGACGATGGTCACCGCCGGCGTGTACCTCGTCGCGCGGAGCTCGTTCCTGTTCTCGATGTCGCCCGTCGCCTGCCTAACGGTGGCGGTGATCGGCGCCGTCACGGCGCTGTTCGCGGCGACGATCGGGCTCAAGCAGTGGGACATCAAGAAGGTCCTCGCCTATTCGACGGTCTCGCAGATCGGCTACATGTTCATCGGCGTCGGCGTGGGCGCCTACGTGGCGGGCCTGTTCCACGTGGTCACGCACTCGTTCTTCAAGGCGCTCCTGTTCCTGGGCTCCGGCTCGGTGATCTTCGCCATGCACGCGGCGTATCACCACACGCACAACACCGATGATGCGCAGGACATGCGCAACATGGGCGGCCTGCGCGCGTACATGCCGCTCACCTTCGTGATGATGTGGATCGCAACGCTCGCGATTTCCGGCATCCCGATTTTCGCCGGTTTCTTCTCGAAGGATGAGATCCTGGGCTCGGTGATCGCGCGCGCCGGCGACAGCACACTGGCGGACGCGCATTGGTTGGGCATACCGGGCAACGTCGTACTGTACGCCGTGTACGTGCTGGCGCTCGCCGGCGCGTTCCTCACCGCGCTCTACATGACGCGCATGATGCTCTACACCTTCCACGGTCCGAACCGCACCGGCGCGAAGGAGCAGGAGCTGTTGCACGAAGCGCCGCCGATCCTCACGGGCCCGGTGGTCGTGCTCGGCGCGTTGAGTGTGTTAGGCGGCGTGATCAACCTGCCCGCGTTCCTCCACCTGCCCGAGAGTTGGACGGGCGCGCTCGACCAATGGCTCGCGCCCGTCGTTGGCGACGCGTCGCTCAGGGTGACGCACGGCGTGGCCGTCGAGACGCCGCACGAGCTGGCGCTCGTCGCGCTGGCGATCGTCGTCGCCGTCGCGGGTATCGCGACGGCGTTCGCCAAGCTGAATCCGGCCGCGCTCGTCCCCAAGCGCGATGCCAAGCCCGCGACGGGGTTCGGCCGCGTCCTCGAGCACAAGTACTACGTAGACGAACTGTACGACCACACGATCGTCACGCCAGTCGTTGCCGTCTCGCGCACCGTCTTGTGGAAGGGCATCGACGCCGGACTCGTGGACGGCGTATTCGTGAACGGCAGCGCGTGGCTCATGCGCGGGCTCGCGAGCATCGGCTCGTGGTTGCAGTCGGGTCAGGTTGGGGCGTACGCCTGGGGGATCGTCATCGGGGTGCTCGCGATATTGAGCGCCTTCACTTTCCGCTGAGCCATGCGCGAATTCCTCGTTTCGATCCATTACAGCGCCTGGGTGCTCCCGGCGCTGCTCGGAATTCCGCTCGTCGGCGCGCTGGTGCTCGTGCTGCAGTCGGCGTTCGCGAACGACGATGCGTCGCTGGCTGCGGCGCCGTCGGCGCGGTGGATCGCCCTCATCACGTTCCTGGTCGAGTTCATCGTTTCGATAGGCATGTGGTGGGCGTTCGACCCGAGCACCGTGGCGTGGCAGTTCCGCGTGATTCATTGGTGGATCCCCGGCTGGGGCGCCAACTTCGACGTCGGCGTGGACGGCATCTCGCTCTTCATGGTGCTCCTCACGACGTTCCTCATGCCGCTGTCGGTGTTAGGCGGATGGACCAGCGTGCGCGAGAAGGTGCGCAGCTACTACACGCTGCTGCTGGTGCTGACCACCGGCATGATCGGCGTGTTCCTCGCGCTCGACCTCCTGTTCTTCTACGTGATGTGGGAGGTCATGCTGATCCCGATGTACTTCATCATCGGGATCTGGGGCGGCGAGCGGCGCATTTACGCGAGCATCAAGTTCTTCATCTACACGTTCCTCGGCTCGCTCTTGATGCTCGTGGCGATCCTGTATTTGTGGCTGCACTCGGTCGACACGGTCACGCTGCGCAATACGTTCAGCTACGACGGGATCATGCAGCACGCCGTATTCACCTCGCGCGCTGCGCTGTGGCTCTTCGGCGCGTTCTTCCTCGCGTTCGCGGTGAAGGTCCCGATGTTCCCGTTCCACACGTGGCTGCCCGATGCGCACACCGAGGCGCCAACAGCGGGGTCGGTGATCCTGGCCGGCATCATGCTCAAGATGGGGACGTACGGATTCCTGCGATTCGCGCTGCCGCTTTTCCCGGGCGCGGCGCTCACGCCGTGGGTGCGCGATACGATCCTCACGCTCGCCGTCATCGGCATTATCTACGGCGCGCTCGTCGCCATGGTGCAACCCGACTTCAAGAAGCTGGTGGCGTATTCGTCGGTGAGCCACCTGGGCTTCGTGATGTTAGGCATCTTCGCGCTCACGCTGCAAAGCGTGCAGGGCGCGCTGATGGTGATGATCAACCACGGCATCTCGACCGGGGCGCTCTTCCTCCTCATCGGCATGATCTACGAGCGGAAGCACACGCGGCTCATCGACGCGTACGGCGGCATCGCGCGCGTCGTGCCGATGTTCGCGGTGGTGTTGACGCTCGTATCGCTGAGCAGCATCGGGCTCCCCGGCACCAATGGCTTCGTGGGCGAGTTCCTGGTGCTCATCGGCTCCTTCAAGTCCCATCCGTGGTTCACGCTGTTCGCCACGACCGGCGTCATCTTCGCCGCATGCTATCTGCTGTGGGCGATCCAGCGAATTCTCTTCAACAAGCTGGACAAACCCGAGAACGCGTTGCTCCCCGACCTGAACCGGCGCGAGGTCGTCATCGTCGGCGTGCTCGCGGCGGCGATCCTCTGGATCGGGATCTACCCGGCGCCGATGCTGCAGCGCATGGAGCGCTCGGCTCAGAACTTCGTGCAGGTGGTGACGACGAGCTCCGGTGCGCGACTGGCCAGTGCGCGTGAGAACGGAGGATCGCGATAATGTCGTTCGATCTCTCGATCCCCGCCCAACTGACGGCTGCGTTGCTGCCCGAGCTCGTGTTGTCGGCGGGGGCGATGTTCCTGCTGCTCGTGGCCGCGTGGGGCAAGGAGACGCCGGGTCGCGCGCGCACCGTGGGCGTGCTCGGGATCCTGCTCAGCGTGATCACCGCCGTGATCGTGGTCTGGATGTGGGTGTCCGGCGCCAAAGCGACGCCCGGGATCATCGCGGTGGACAGCTTCCGTTGGGCCTCCGACATCGTGATCCTCATCGCGACGATCATCACCATCGCGTTAGGCATTGATTACGCGCGGGTGGAGCAGCTGGTATCGGGCGAGACCTATGTGCTCGTCCTGCTGGCGTCGGCCGGCATGATGCTGCTCACCTCGGCGCGCGATCTGATCATGGTGTTCCTCGGCATCGAGCTGATGTCGATCGCCGTGTACGTCCTGGCCGGGGTCAACCGGCGCAGCGCCAGGGCCGCGGAGGCGTCGCTCAAGTATTTCCTGTTAGGCGCGTTCTCGACCGGATTCCTGCTGTACGGCATCGCGCTCATCTACGGCGCCACCGGGAGCACCGACCTCGCCACGATCGGGACCAAGGTGACGGGCGCGACGATCTCGAGCGCGCCGATGCTGATGGCCGGCATCGCACTCCTGCTCGTCGGTTTCGGGTTCAAGGTCGCCGCGGTGCCGTTCCACATGTGGACGCCCGACGTCTACGAGGGCGCACCGACACCGATCACCGCGTACATGGCAGCGGCAGTGAAGGCGGCCGCATTCGCCGCGTTGTTCCGCGTGTGGCGAGAAGCGTTCCCGGGCGCGATCGTGTCGTGGCACCTCGCGCTCTGGTGGCTCGCCGTGCTCACCATGGTGGTGGGCAACATCGTCGCACTTGCCCAGAAGAACATTAAGCGGATGCTCGCGTACTCGAGCATCGCGCACGCCGGATATCTGTTGGTGGCCGTGGTGGCCAACAGCCAACTCGGATCGGCGGCGTTCTTGTTCTACGTGCTCGCGTATACGCTGGCGACCATGGGCGCCTTCGGCGTCGTGATCGCGGTAGGCGAGCCGGGTGAGCGTCACCAGCAACTGAGTGACTTCGCCGGACTGTGGACCGTGCGGCCGTGGTTGGCGGCGGCGATGGCGGTGTTCATGCTGGCGCTGCTCGGCTTCCCGATCGCCGGGGGCATGGGCTTCTTTGCCAAATGGTACGTCCTGCAAGCCGCGCTCAACGCGATCCACCCGGAGACCTCGCTCGCCGTGGTCCTGGTGCTCACGAGCGTGTTGTCGGCGGGCTACTATCTGGCGGTGGTGATGGTGATGTTCATGCGGCCACGGTCGGCCGACGCACCGGCGCTGCGTCCCGTGCGCGCGCCGACGTTTCTCGTGGTCTACGCGTCGGCCATCATCCTGGTGTTCTTCGGCATATTCCCCGAGGGTTTCGTCGATCTCGCGGGCAATAGCGGTCCGACGATCACGGCGAGCGCACCGGCCGGTTCGCCGCCGACATCGATTGCCGGCCGGTGACTAACGCGAGGCCGCCACGCGGCCTCGCGTCGTTTCGAGGGTGGGGCCGGACGGTCGGGCACGACGGAGGATGGACCGTGGGATTCAGCCAGCAGATCTTTCGGCAGTACGATGTGCGCGGCGTGGTGGGCGACGACCTCACCGGACAGACGGCGCATGCGTTAGGCCGCGCGTACGCGGCGTATCTGGCCGCGCACGACATCCATGGACCGGTGGCCGTTGGGCGCGACAATCGGCCGAGCGGCGGCATGCTGCGCGAATCGCTCGTGCGCGCGCTCACCGAGTCGGGGCTGGACGTGTTCGACATCGGCGTCGTCCCCACGCCGTTGCTCTACTGGAGCCTGCACAACCTCCCGGTGGCGGGCGGCATCCAGATCACGGGCTCGCACAACCCACCCCAGTACAACGGGTTCAAGCTCTGCGTCGGCAAGACCTCGCTCCACGGCGATGAAATCCAGGAGCTGTACCGGCTGATCCTCGAGGGACGCTTTCCCGCCGGCAAGGGCGAGGTCCAGTCCGTTCCGGTGATCGACAAATACGTGCAGGACATCGCGACGCGCGTCGGAAAGATCTCGCGTCCGCTGCGCGTCGTCGTGGACTGCGGCAACGGCGTCGGCTCGCTGGTGGCGCCACAGCTCTTCGACAAGTTAGGCGTGAAGTGGACCGGCCTGTTCTGCGAAAGCGACGGCCGGTTCCCGAACCACCATCCCGATCCGACGGTGGTGGCGAACGTGCAAGACCTCATCGCCGCGGTGAAGCGTGGATCGGCCGACATTGGCGTCGCGTTCGACGGCGACGCCGACCGCATCGGCGTCGTGGATGGCCGCGGCGAGATCGTGTGGGGCGACTACATCCTCATCGTCTATGCGCGCGACGTGCTCAAGCGGACGGGGAAGGGCCAATCGATCATCTTCGACGTGAAGTGCTCACAGGCTTTGAGCGACGAGATCGCGCGCGCCGGCGGCACACCCGTGATGTGGAAGACCGGCCACTCGCTGATCAAGGACAAGATGAAGGAGTTGCGCGCGCCCTTGGCCGGCGAGATGTCCGGGCACATGTTCTTCACTGAAGGTTTTTACGGGCACGACGACGCGCTGTACGGCGCGGCGCGCCTGTTGCGCATCATCGCTGACTCGGGACGCAGCATCACCGAGCTGCTCTCGGATGTGCCGCGATACGTGTCCACGCCCGAATTGCGCGTGGACGTGCCCGAGGAGCGCAAGTTCTCGATCGTTGAGGCCGCGGTGCGCCACTTCCGGCAGACGCACGACGTGATCGATGTCGACGGCGCCCGCGTGTTGTTCGGCGACGGCTGGGGCCTCATCCGCGCCTCGAATACGCAGCCGGTCCTGGTGATGCGCGTCGAGGCCCGCACGCCCGAGCGATTGACGGCCATCCGCGCCGAGCTCGATGACTTTCTGCGCCGGCAGGGCGTCCCAAGCCTAACGTGACTTCGCGACGGTGGGCCGTGCTCGCCGTGGCGGCGGTCGCGTTGTTCCTCATTCTGGGACGCGTGATCACCGGCTTCATCGCCGACTACCAGTGGTACGCGGCGCTCGGCGCGTCCGCGATGTGGCGCACGAAAACGCTGACCACCCTCGGCCTGCGGCTCACGTCGGGTGTGCTGGCCGCCGCGTTCGTGTTCGCCAACCTGTACGGCGTTCGGCATTCCGTGGTGTCGCTCGTGCTCCCGCGGCGCGTCGCCAACATCGAGATCGGCGAGGAGATTCCCGGCACCTATCTCGTGGCCGCGGCGGCGGTGCTCGCCATTCTGTTAGGCGCGCTGCTCACGCTGCCGTCGAACACGTGGATGTCGTGGGTGCTCGCCCACCACGGCATCCCGTTCAACGAGAGCGATCCCTACTTCGAGGCGGACCTCGGCTTCTACGTCTACTGGCTGCCGTTCGAGACAGCCATCTACCTCTGGGCGCTGATCGCGGTGATGGTCGTGGCCGCGGTCGTGATCTTCTTGTACGCGCTCACGCCGAGTCTCCGGTGGGAACGCGGATCGCTCTACGTGTCGCACTACGTCCGGCGGCATCTCGTCGTGCTGTGCTGCCTCCTGCTGCTGCTCATGGCGTGGCGATATCGGCTCGACGCGTATCGCGTGCTCTTCGCCGGCAGCGGGCCCGACGGTTTATTCACCTTCACCGATCACCGGGCCGGCATTCCCGTCAGCCTCTGGATGTCGATCGCCACGGTCGCCGCGGCATTCGTGGTGTTGTTTTTCGGGTGGACCGGCCAGCTGCGCGTGGCCGTGACTGCGTTAGGCGCGCTGCTCGTGGTGGCGTTCGGCGCGCGCGAGATCGCGCCGGTGATCGCGCGGCACTTCGCGCCGGTGGCCGACGCGGATCTCCGGGAACGACCGTATCGCCAGGTGCGCGTGGACTACACGCGACGCGCGTACGCCCTCGACCGCATCGAGCGATCGGATTCACTCGTATTCCCGTCGGCCGACGGCGCCGCGGGGACCGTGCCGGTGTGGGACCCCCTGCCGCTCGAGCAGTCGCTCGAGCGGGGACACGAGGTGGAAGGCATCGCCCACGGCGTCGGCTGGTCGGCCACGCCGCTCGGCCTAACGGCCGTGGTGGTGACAGGACCGAGTCAGGAGGGGGAGCTGCTCGACGCCGCCGGTTCACCCGCGGCGCCCCGCGAGGTGTCGTGGAGCGCCACGCGCGTGCGCGCGAGTATGTCCGACGACAACGGCGATCCGGTGCTCGGCGCGCCCGGCTCGAGCACGGCCGCCAGACCGCTCCCGCCGGTGCTGGTCTACGACTCGGTGCCCGGTTACGCGCTGGTCTTCGACAGCACCGGAACCATAGCCGCGCCGGCGTTGGACGACGCATTCGACCGCATCGTGCAGGCATGGAGCCAGCAGAACCTGCGGCTGCTGTCCCTCGACCGTCCCGGCGTGCGCATGCTCACGCGCCGCAGCGTACAGGAGCGCATCGGCGCCGTCGCGCCGTTCTTCGTGCAGGGCACGTCGGTGCTGCCGGTGGTGGCGGACGACTCGCTCTACTGGACGGTCGCGCTGTACGATGCCAGCGCCGATTATCCGCTCAGCAAGCGCGTCACCGTGGGCGACGATGAGTACGGGCTCGTTAGGCACGCGGCGACGGCGATCGTGAACGCGCACACGGGACGCGTGCTGCTGCTCGCCGACGTCACCGTCGGCCCGATCGCGCAGACGTGGATGCGCGAGTTCCCGTCGCTGTTCGCTTCGCCGGATCGCCTGTCCGCCGCGCTGCTGGCCGCGCTGCCGCCACCCGTCGATGGCGTGACCATCCAGGCCGATCTGCTCGCACGCTTCGGCCTGAGCGGCGATTCGAGCTGGATGGGCCATCTGCCGTCGAACGGCGGCGAGGATTCCGTGTTTCGCGACGGCAGTGCGTTGCTCTTCGCCACCGGCCGCGGACGGCTCGGCTGCAGCCAGGCCGTGCTCGATTCCACCGACCGCCTCGCCGGCGCGGTGCTCGGCACCGGCGGCCGCACGGGAACGGTCTATTGGGTCCCGCTCCAACCGCGCGGGCCCCGATGGAATACGTCGCTCGACGAGATGCGCCACGCGCTCGACAGCACCGCGACGATTCCGCGCGACGCGCGCATCCGCATCGGCGAAGTGCGCGTGGTGCCGCTGGCACACGGGCTGGCGCTGGTGATGCCGGCCTACGTGTGGAAGTCCGACGTGCCGCCGACGGTCGCGCGCGTGGCGGTGGCGCGCGACACGCTGGTCACCACGGGGCGCACGCTCGCCGAAGCGTTAGGCGTAGCCGCGGCGGCGCCGGCGGATACCGTGCCGCTCACGCCGGGCGACTTCCGCGCGCGCGTGCGCGAGCTCTACGACCGGATGCACATCGCGTTGCAGCGCGGCGACTGGGTGGCGTTCGGGCGGGCGTACGACGCGTTGGGCCAACTCCTGCTCAAGGCCGCGCCATGAGCGGCGTGTCGGCCGGCGTGCCGGGCGTCGCCGTCATTGCGTTAGGCGGGAACGCGTTGTCGCCGGCCGGCGAACGGTCCTCCATCCACGATCAGTTCCGCCACACGCGCGAGAGCCTGGGCGCCATCGTCGACCTCGCCCTCGACGGCTGGAACATCTGCGTCGTGCACGGCAACGGTCCGCAGGTGGGCGACGAGCTGATGCGCAACGAAGCGGCGCGGGCGGAGATCGCGCCGCTTCCGTTAGGCGTTCTCGTGGCCGCCACCGCGGGGTGGATCGGCTACATGATCCAGCAGTCGCTCGAGAATGCCCTCCGCCGCGCCGGCGCGCAGCGCGATGTGGCGACCGTGATCACGCAGGTGCAGGTGGCACCCGATGATCCGGCCCTCACGACGCCAACCAAATTCATCGGGCACGCCCTGTCCGACGAGCGTGCGCGACGCCTCGCCGATGCCGGCGTCGCCGTGAAGCAGGACGCGCGCGGTCACTGGCGCCGCGTCGTGGGCAGTCCGCGCCCACTCGCGATTCACGAGCTCGGCGTGATCGCGCGGCTCGTCGCTTCCGGCACCATCGTCGTCGCGTGCGGCGGCGGAGGCGCGCCCATCTATCCCGACCGCGTGTTGGGCTGGGAGGGCGTCGACGCCGTCATCGACAAGGACCTCGCCGCGGCGGTCCTCGCGCGCGACCTCGGCGCGAGTCTGTTGCTCATCCTAACGGACGTCGATGCGGTGTACGCGGACTTCGGCACGCCGCGCCAGCGCGCACTGCGCACGATGTCCATCGCCGAAGCCGAGTCGCTCGATCGCGCCGCGGCGTTCGGTGAAGGCAGCATGGCACCCAAGGTGCGCGCCGCGATGGATTTCGTGCGACGGACCGGAGGGCGCGCTATCATTACGGAGCTCAGTCGCGGCCGCGAAGCGGTGCGTGGCGAGGCAGGAACGACGATCACATTGGAGAGTCTGTGAACATTCACGAGTATCAGGCCAAAGACATTTTCCGCCGCTACGGAATTCCAGTTCCGCCCGGCGATGTGGCAACCACACCCGATGAAGCGGAGCGCATCGCGCGCGCGTACGGCACCGGTGTCGTCGTGAAGGCGCAGGTGCACGCGGGCGGACGCGGCAAGGCGGGCGGCGTGAAGCTCGCACGCACACCGGCCGACGCACGCGCTGCTGCCCAACAGATCATCGGCATGCAGATCAAAGGACTCACGGTGCCCAAGGTGCTGGTCACGCCGGCCGCCGACATCGCAAGCGAAGCGTACGCAGGGAGCATCGTCGATCGCGGATCGAAGCGCGCCGTGTTCATGGTGAGTCCGGCGGGCGGCATCGAGATCGAAGAAGTCGCGTCGACGATGCCCGAAAAGATCATGCGCCTCCCCGTGGATCCGCGCTACGGCTTGCTGCCGTTCGAGGCGACACGACTCGGCTTCTTCTTGTACAAGAACCCGAAACTCGCCCGCGAAGCCGCGAAAATCATGCGGCAGTTGTGGCAGGCATTCGTCGGCACCGGTGCATCGCTCGCCGAGATCAATCCGTTAGTCGTCACCACCGGCGCCGATTTGCTCGCGCTCGATGCGAAGATGGTGATCGACGACAACGAGCTCGATCGCCGTCCCGACATCGCCGCGCTGCGCGACGAAACCGCGGAGAATCCCAGCGAGCTCGTCGCGCGCCGAGCGAACCTCACGTTCATCAAGCTGGATGGCAACGTGGGCTGCGTCGTGAACGGCGCCGGTCTCGCCATGGCGACGATGGACCTCGTCAAGTACTACGGCGGCGAGCCGGCCAACTTCCTCGACATCGGCGGCTCATCCAATCCCGAGAAAGTCGTCAACGCGCTCAAGATCATCACGCGCGATCGCAATGTGAAAGCAATTTTGTTCAACATTTTCGGCGGCATCACGCGCACCGACGACGTGGCGAACGGCATCGTCGCCGCGACACGCGACGCACCACTGGACGTGCCGATGGTGATTCGACTCACCGGCACCAACGAAGAGATTGCCGTGCAGATCCTGCAGCAGCATGGCTTCAGTGCGATGACCGACATGGACGAAGCCGTGCAGAAGGCCGTGCGGTTGGCGACGGGAGGAAAAGCGGCGTGAGCATCTTCATCGATCGAAATACGAAGTTGGTGGTGCAGGGCATCACCGGACGCGACGGATCCTTCCACGCGAAGCAGATGCTCGACTACGGCACGTGCGTCGTCGCTGGCGTGACCCCGGGCAAAGGTGGACAGAAATTCGAGGACAAGGTGCCGGTGTTCGACACGGTGGCCGACGCGGTCGCTGCGACCGGCGCGAACACGTCGGTGATCTACGTGCCGCCGCCGTTCGCTGCCGATGCGATGATGGAAGCGGCCGACGCGGGCATCTCGCTCATCGTTTGCATTACCGAGGGCGTGCCCGTCCTCGACATGACGCGCGTTTATCCGTACGTGCAGGATCACCAGGCGCGTCTCATCGGGCCTAACTGTCCGGGACTCATCACACCGGGTGTGAGCAAGGTCGGCATCATCCCGGGCCGCATCTGCGCGGCCGGCACCGTCGGGGTGGTGAGCCGCTCGGGGACGCTCACGTACGAAGTCGTGTATCAGCTCACCCGCGCGGGCATCGGACAGACAACATGCGTCGGCATCGGTGGCGATCCTATCAACGGCACCAGCTTCATCGAGTGCCTCGAAGCATTCGAGGCCGATCCCGACACGAAAGCGGTGGCGATGATGGGCGAGATCGGCGGCACGGACGAACAGCAGGCGGCCGAGTTCGTGCGCGAGCACATGTCGAAGCCGGTGGTCGGTTTCATCGCGGGACAAACGGCGCCGCCGGGCCGTCGCATGGGACACGCCGGTGCGATCATCTCCGGCTCGGCCGGCACAGCGGCGGAGAAGCTCGAAGCGTTCAAGGCGGCGGGCATTGGTATCGCCCAACGGCCGGTGGACTTCGTTCCGCTGCTCAAAGAGCGGTTGTGAAGCTCTCGGATCTCGTCCGCGTCGAACGCGTCGTGACGCCGCTCGAGGCCACCACGCTTGCGTCGGCAGCGTCGGTGCTCATCGAGCGCGTCGCGACCACCGGCGCGGTCGACGATCCGGTGAAGCTGCATGCCCGTCTCGAGGAAGGGCGCGGCGAAGACATCGTGATGCTCGGCGACCGCGCGTTTCTCACGCACTGTCGAAGCGACGCGGTGCTGGACCTGGTGGTGGCCGTTGGCGTGGCGGCGACGCCGATTCCACGCGATGAGAACGACGCGGAGTCGCAGCAGGCGCGGCTCATTGTCCTGATCGTTGCGCCGCCGCGCCAGGCCGCGCGCTATTTGCAGGTGTTGGGCGCGTTCTCGCGGCTGTTGGCCCGGCCGGAGGTGGTGGAAGCGTGGTTGTCCGCCGCGACGCCGGCCGAGATCGTCGCGCTGCCGGCGTTAGGCGAGATCGAGATCGCGCCCCATCTCGCGGTGCGCGATGTGATGACCATCCGGCCGCACACCACGCGTCCCGAAGCGGTCCTGCGCGACGCCGCGCGGGACATGGTGCGCGCCGGCGTGGGCGGGTTGCCCGTGGTGGACGCCGACGGAATGCTCGTCGGCATGCTGAGCGAGCGCGAGTTGATGCGACACATGCTCAACAGCGCCGCATTTTTAGGCGTGAGTCGAGGCGGCCGCAGCGAGCCATCACGGCACGGCGCGGATCACACGCGGCGCACCGTGCGCGACGTGATGACGCGCCAGGTGTTGTGTGTGTCGCCCGATCAACCGTTAGCCGAGGTCGCCTCGGTGATGTCCAACAAAGACGTCGAACGCGTACCCGTGGTGCGGGACGGCCGCCTGGTCGGCTTTCTCACGCGCGGCGACATCGTTCGCAAACTCATAGGATCGTGA
>DATJET010000065.1:0-14168 GCA_035496295.1 Gemmatimonadaceae bacterium | reverse complement strand
TGCCCTTCGACGAGCCACGCGGCCATCGCACTCCCATTGACCACTTCTTTCGCTCGCTTGCCGAAAAACATGGAGATGGGTTCGCGGTGGTGTTGTCGGGCGGTGGCAGCGATGGCGCGAGCGGCGTCAAGGCGATCAAGGAAGCGGGCGGCCTGATATTGGCGCAGGATCCGGCGGAGGCCGCATACGACTCGATGCCGCGCGCGGCCATCAGCACCGGCGCGGTCGATCTGGTGCTGCCGGTTCGTGACCTCGCGGCCAAGTTAGGCGAACTGGCGCGGGCCAAGCGACACATTCACGCACAGATCAGCGCGGCGGCTCACGACCGGACCAACGTCGAAGCGGACGCCGCCATCACGCGGATTCTCTCGCACCTTCACGCGCGAACGGGCCACGATTTCAGCCGGTACAAGCGTGCGACGGTTCTTCGTCGCATCGCCCGCCGGCTGCAGGTCCATCGCATCGAGACCTTCGGCGACTATCTGACATTCCTAAGACAGAACGCCGAAGAAGTCCATGCGCTGTTCGACGAGTTGCTGATTTCGGTCACCACGTTCTTTCGCGACCCCGACGCGTGGACCGCGTTAGCACAGCGGGTGATTCCGCTCGTCTTCGAGGCCTGGGAGCCGTCTGCGAAAATCCGCGCGTGGGTTCCAGGCTGCGCGACAGGCGAAGAGGCGTATTCGCTCGCGATCGTGCTGCTCGAGGAGGCTCGGCGGCGCGACCTCTGGCCCGAGGTCCAGGTGTTCGCTACAGATCTCGACGGCGACTCCCTGGTCACCGCGCGCCAGGCACGGTACCCGCTCGCGATCGAGAACGAGATATCGGACGAGCGCCTGCGGGAGTTCTTCAGGAAGGAGGGCGACGGGTATCGGGTGAGCCAGGAAGTGCGCGATCGCGTGATGTTCGCGTCCCATAGCCTGTTCAGGGATCCGCCGTTCTCGCGTCTCGATCTCGTCTCCTGCCGGAACCTGCTCATCTACCTCGACCGCGATCTGCAGAATCAGGTGTTCGAGGTTCTTCGCTATGCGCTCAAGCCTAACGGATACCTCTTCGTCGGCGCCGCTGAGTCGGCGGAGCCCGCGCATTTCCACGCCATCGACAAGAAGCACCGCCTCTATCAAGTGCGCGCGGTGTCGGGCGACGAGGTGCCGCGACTGTCGCGCATTCTCCTGGCCGAGCCGATGGTGTCCGGGTTGGCGTCGACGGTAGAAGGACCGACGCCCAAGGTGCTACCGACTGAAGCTGCACACCGCCGCATCCTCGAAGAGCTCGCGCCGCCCAGCATTCTGGTAGGCGAAGATCGCACGGCGCTCAACTTGTCGGAGTCGGCTGGGCGGTTTCTTCAGCCATCGGCCGGTCCGCTGGCGCGAGATGTCACGGCGTTGGTGCGGCCCGAACTGCGGGATGAGCTGCGGTCCGCGCTATTCCGCGCCTTCGATCGCGGCGAGAGCACGATATCGCCACCCGTTAGGCTGGCGATCGATGGCGCGGCCACGAATATCGTTCTTCACGTTCGTCCGAAGAAAAGGCCAAGCGGCGAGCCGATGGCCGTCGTGATGTTCATCGAGGATCATTGGGTGCCCGACCTGGTCGGCGCCGCAGATTCCGGCGCCGTACCCGATCCGAACACGCAGGTCGTGCGGCGCCTCGAGGAGCAACTGCACCAGATGCAGGAGGCGCTCCGCACGTCGCGAGAGGAATCCAACGCCACGACCGAAGAGCTGCGCGCGGCGAACGAGGAGCTCCAGAGCATCAACGAGGAGTATCGATCGACCGCGGAAGAATTGGAGACGAGCAAGGAGGAGCTGCAGAGCATCAACGAGGAGCTCGAGACCGTCAACAACGAGCTCAAGGACAAACTCGACGAGGTGTCCCGGGCCCACAACGACCTCGAGAACCTGATGGATGCAACGGACATTGGGACGTTGTTTCTCGATCGCGATTTGCGCATCGCCCGCTTCACACCCCCGTTCGCCCAACTGTTCAGCGTGACCGAGGGCGATCGCGGCCGGCCAATCAGCGACTTCACGCACCGGCTGCTCTACTCCGGCTTCGAGGCAGACACCCGGAGGGTGCTCGCCCAACTGAGGCCGCTGGAGCGCGAGGTGCGCAGCGCAGACGGCGCGACCTTCCTCATGCGTGTCCGGCCGTATCGGACGCTGGACGACCGGGTCGACGGCGTCGTGGCAAGCTTCATCGACGTCAGCGGGCTCAAGGCTGCCGAAGAAGCCTTGCGGCAGAGCGAGGAACGGTATCGCGCGCTCGTCGACGGCGTAGAGGAGTACGGCATCTTCCTGCTCGACGCCGGCGGCCGGATCACAACGTGGAACGCCGGCGCAGGACGTTTGCTCGGGTGGCGCGACGTGGAGGCCATTGGTCGTTCGTTAGGCGAATTGTTTACGGACGAGGATCGCCTGAACGACGAACCGGCGCGCACCGTTGCGGCGGCACGCGACGCGCAGGCCTCGGACGAACGCTGGCTCAAGCGCGCCGATGGAACGCGTTTCTGGGCATCGATCGTGGTGTCGGCGCTCAGGCATCCCGACGGCCGCCTCCGTGGTTACGCGTGTGTCGTGCGTGACAACACGCTGCGCCGCGAAGCCGAAGAGGCGCGAGCGCTCTTTCAGTCGCTGTTCGAGAGCGCCCCCGGACTGTATCTCGTGCTCGAAGCCGGGACGCACCGCATCGTCGGCGCGAGCGACGCCTATCTCAAAGCGAACATGCTGCGGCGCGAGGACGTGATCGGTCGCAATGTCTTTCGCGTGGTCAGCGACGATCCCTCGGACCCGGGCATGGATATGGCGCGCAAGCTCGAGGCATCGCTCGCGCGAGTGAAGTCGTTGCAGCGCGCCGACGTGATGTCGGTGACGCGCTACCCGGTTAGGCGGCCGGCCGACGAGGGCGGCGGTCTAGAAGAGCGGTGGTGGAGTCCGCTCAACTCGCCGGTGCGCGGGTCGCACGGCGAGCTCGCGTACATCATTCATCGCGTGGAGGACGTCACACCGTTCATCGAGCACATGCGGCGTGAAGGACGGCAATCGGAGGCGAGCGCACTGCTCGAAACTCGCGCCGAACAGATGGAGGCGGAGGTTGTGTTGCGGGCGCAGGAATTGGAGATGGTGAACGCGCAGCTGCTCGAGGCCAACGCCGCGCTCAAGGAGCGCGTGGAAGAGCGCGAGCGCCTGCTAGGCGTGGCGCAGGCGGCGCGTGCTGATGCGGAGGTGGCCAGTCAGGTTAAGACCGGCATCATGACCACATTGAGCCACGAACTGCGGACGCCGCTCAACGCCATCCTCGGCTACGCCGAGCTGCTCGACGTCGGAATTGCCGCGCCCATTCCAGAGGCCGCGCATGCCCATGTCGAGCGCATTCGGCTCAGCGCGCGACACCTGACGCACCTGATCGAGGACATGCTGAGCTATAGCCGGATCGAGGGCGGACACGAGTCGGCCCAGTTGGAGAGTGTGGAAGTCCGGCCACTCCTGCAGGAGGTTGCAGCGGTCGGCGAACCATTGGCGTTGACGAAGAACCTGGCGCTGTTCGTCAAGGTGGACGATGCCACGCCGGGAACAATCGAGTCCGATCCAAACAAGCTGCGCCAGGTTCTGCTGAATCTCGTTGGAAACGCCATCAAGTTCTCGAAGGAGGGACGGGTCGATGTGAACGTGCATGCGCAGAACGGCGGCATCGAGTTCGCCGTGAGCGACACGGGAATCGGGATCGCTCCCGAGCACCTCGAGCGTCTGTTCGATCCGTTCTGGCAGGCGGACAGCAGGTTGACGCGCGAAGCCGGCGGGAGCGGACTCGGGTTGGCGATCGCGCGACGGTATGTGGAATTGCTCGGCGGCAAGATTCGCGTCGAGAGCCGACTCGGCCACGGCAGCCGGTTCCTGGTGCAGCTGCCATTGCGTTAGCACGCGGCATCTGCGGGACATGCTCCCCTCGTGCCGACTCATCAGGAGCGCGATGAGTGGAAGCAGGCCACCACGGCACTCGACCCCGAAAAAAGGCTTGAGATGGGTACAGTGCGGGTGCCGTGCCTAACAAGAAATCGAGCCAACCACCCGCAAGTGATTGGCCCGTCGATAGCAGGGGCGGGACTCGAACCCGCGACCCCGGCATTATGAGTGCCGTGCTCTAACCAGCTGAGCTACCCTGCCCCGCTCGACCAGCGGTAATCTCGAAACCTAGCCGCAGCAAAATCCTCACGCAACGCGCGTGTCCACAACGCGGCGAGGCTACGATCGCTACGCCGCACTCCGGCCCCGCGGATACCTTTCGCGCGCACCTCGCATACGGATACCAACACATGCGTATTCTCGTCGTCGGCGCCGGAGCCGTTGGCGGATACTTCGGCGGCCGACTTCTCGACGCGGGTCGTGACGTCACGTTCCTCGTTCGTCCCCAGCGAGCGGCCGAGTTGGCGCGCACAGGTCTGGTGATCGAGAGCCGGTTGGGCAACGTCCACCGCGATGCGCCGACGGTAACCGCCGATGCGCTCAGCGCGCCCTATGATCTCGTCTTCCTCAGTTGCAAAGCGTACGACCTCGACAACGCAATCACGTCGTTCACGCCGGCAGTTGGGCCCGAGACTGCGATCCTTCCATTCCTGAACGGCATGCGACACTTGGACGCCCTCGATGCACGCTTCGGCGCGTCGCGCGTGCTCGGCGGTCTCTGCTTCATATCGGCGACGCGCGGTCCACACGGCGAGATCCTTCACTTGAACGAGAATCACACCCTCGCGTACGGCGAGCGCGATGGTGTGCGCTCACCGCGCGTGGAGCGAATCGTACAAGAATTCGCGAGCGCCAACTTCGACGCGCGCGCAACCGACACCATCGTGCAGGAGATGTGGGAGAAGTGGGTGTTCATTGCCGCGGGCGCGGGCCTTACGTGCCTCATGCGCGCGACGGTGGGCGACATTGTCGCTGCCGGCGGCGCAGACATCGCGGTGTCTCTCCTCGACGAATGCGCTGCGATCGCGGAGCACGCGGGCGTGCCGGTGCGCGCACCGGCGATGGAGCGGGCGCGCGCCACATTCACTGCGCCCGGCTCGACACTCGCCGCATCGATGCTGCGCGACGTCGAATCGGGCGGACGCACGGAAGCCGATCACGTGATCGGTGCGCTGCTCCGACTCGCGCGCGACCCGCGCACCTGTCCGCTGCTTCGCCTCGCCTTCCTGCACCTCGAGAGCTACGACGCGCGCCGCGTGCGCGAGCGCCCGGCCAATTGAGCGGCGACGCTGGAATCTCGGCGACGAGCACGTCAGTTTGCGAGATATCGAGCGCGCGAGCGGCGGGCTCCCGCCGCATGCGCGCCTGACGTCGATACGCGGAGATGCAGCCCATGCCCAACACGACCGGTACCGCCTCGCCCACCGCTCTCGGCGCTCCCATCCGCATCGTCATCCTGGGCGGCGGATTCGCGGGCGTCATCACTACCCGGCGCCTCGAGTCGCTCGTCGGCGCACGACGCGACATCGAAATCGTCCTCGTGAGCCGCGACAACTTCTTCCTCATCACGCCGCTCCTCTTCGAGGCTTGTTCGGGGACGCTCGAGCTACGCCACTGCTCGCAGCCGATTCGACCCTTCCTCAAGCGTGCGCGGTTCATCGAAGCGACCGTCGAACGCATCGACCTCGAGCGGCGGATGGTGTCGCTCACTGTTCCGGAAGGCACGGTGCAGGACCTTCCGTTCGACCACCTGGTGCTTGCGTTAGGCGCGAAGACCAACGAGCGCCTCATCCCCGGGTCGTCGCAGGCGTTCACGTTCAAGACGGTGGCCGACGCGATCGTGCTGCGCAACCACCTCATCGAGCGGTTCGAGCGCGCCGATGTGGAAACCGACCCGGAGCGGAAGCGGAAGCACCTCACCGTCGTCGTGATCGGCGCGGGACTCGTGGGCACGGAGCTCACCGGCGAGCTGACCGCGTTCGTGGACGAGATCGTCCGGTGGTACAAGAACATCCGCCGGGACGAAGTGCGCTTCTACCTCATCGAGGCCGGCCCGCGCATCCTGGGCGAGGTGGACCCGCCGCTCGCGGCGCACGCGGCCAAGGTGTTAGGCAAACGCGGCGTCGATATCCGCACGCAGACGCCCGTGCGCAGCATCGATCAGGGCCGCGTCACCATGGCCGACGACGTCATCAACGCGAGCACCATCGTGCTGTCCGCGGGCATCGAGCCGAATCCACTCGTGGCGTCGCTCCCCGTCGAGAAGGACCGGCACGGCCGCATCATAGTCGATGCGACGATGCGCAGTGCATCGCGTCCCGCCGTGTGGGGACTCGGCGACTGCGCCGCGATACCAGACCCGAGCGGCAAACCGTATCCATCCCTCGCCCAACACGCGGTGCGCGAAGCGAAGATGCTCGCGCACAACATTGCACACGTGCTCCGCGGCGAGCCGCCGCGGCCGTTCGTGTACTCGCAGTTGGGCGTGATGGCCGCGCTCGGTCACTTTCAGGCCATCGGACGCGTGATGGGCATTCCGCTCACGGGATTTCCCGCTTGGTGGACCTGGCGCACGTACTACCTTTTCCAGATGCCGCGCTGGTCGCGCCGGATTCGCATCATGATCGACTGGACGGTCGCGTTGTTCTTCCGGCCGGACATCGTGAAGGTGGACCTGGCGATCGAGTCGCGGCAGTTGGAGCGGGCGTGCGCGGCGGGCGCCGACACACCCGTCAAGGTGGTCTCCGGCGAGGCGACGCGGCCGCGCCTAACAGAGCGCTCCGAGCCGGCGCCCATGGCGGCGTCGCCCGGGGGGCGGTCCGCGCCATAAGCGCGGAGCGCGGCTATTCACGGGAGGACGGGATGAAGGTGTTGCTCATTGGTAGTCACGGCACCATCGGCAAGGCAGTGGCGGCCGCGCTCTCGCCGACGCACGTGGTGATCGGCGTCAACCATCGTACGAGCGACCTGACGGTGGATCTGGGCGACTCGAAATCTATCGGGTCGCTGTTCGAGCACGTGGGCATGGTGGACGCGGTGATCTGCGCCGCCGGCGCGGCGCGGCTCCGGCCGTTAGGCGAGCTCACCGAAGAGGATTTCGTCTTCGGCAACCAGAACAAGTTGATGGGCCAGGTGAACGTCGCGCGCATCGCGCAGCAGTGGCTCAGCGACCGCGGCTCGATCACGCTCACGAGCGGCGTGCTGGCGCGCGAGCCCGAACGCGGCAGCGCGTCCGTCAGCCTCATCAATGCCGGCCTCGAAGGCTTCGTGCGCGCGGCGGCCCTCGAGCTTCACTCGGGCCTGCGGATCAACGCCGTCAGCCCGCCGTGGGTGACCGAGACCGTGCAGGCGATGGGCCACTCGGTGGCCGAGTCGCTGCCTGCGTCGACGGTGGCCAAGGCATATCGCGACAGCCTGCAAGGCACAATGACGGGTCAGATCCTCGACGCCCGGCGATACGCCTAACGAATGGTTCGGCGAGCGCGTGCCGGCGGCGTTTCTGCGCGCGCCGGCGTCCCAACAAAAAAGGCGCCCGAACCGGGCGCCTTTTCTGCGTAGAGTAGCGGGGGCGGGATTTGAACCCGCGACCTTCGGGTTATGAGCCCGACGAGCTACCAGGCTGCTCCACCCCGCGTCAGTGTTGGCAATATCGTGCGGCCCGGTGGGCGCGTCAAGGCTTGCACGCCGGTCATAATGTGAGCGCGATCCGACGCCCTTGTGCGGGCCGCTCGGTGACGGGCCAGACTTCCCCCTCCACGCGACGCATACGTAATACGCGTGACATTTGCGCTCCGCCTATCGCATCCCGTCCCGGCGCGCTATGTTTTCCAAATGACATAACGGCTTCGCGCTGTTTGTCACCTGCGCTTCCCGCCGCAGTCAACTGATGGTGCGCCGGCGCCGACGGCCGCTTCCCCCAGCGACGCACTGCACTCTCATCGCGCAAGCGAGGAGGTACCCGTGCGTCGTTTGCGCATCACAGTTCTGGACCTCACCACCGAGCGCCCAACGCGCGCAACGTATGCGCGGCTGATGAATCCGAACCTCGCCAGCATCATGCCGCAGGTCGTGGCGGTTTGGTGTGAGGAGGCCGGTCACAACGTTCGCTTCATCTGCTACACCGGCTTCGAAGACCTCGCCAAAGAGGTGTTCGCCGAAACCGATCTGCTGTTCATTGGAGCTTTCACGCAGGCGGCGCACACGGCGTACGCGATCAGTAACATGCATCGCCAGCGCGGCGCCGTGACCGTGTTGGGCGGACCGCACGCCCGTTGCTACCCGAACGATGCAGCCCGTCACTTCGACTACGTGCTCGGCTTCACCGACCGCACGGTTATCGATGACGTCCTCCGCGAGTGCACGCCGCACCGCGCCGCGGGCGTGCAGCTCAGCGCGCCGCAGCAGCCGCAGTCGCTGCCGAGTGTGGAGGAGCGGTGGAAGTTCATCGAGCCGACGCTCGCGAAGACGCCCATGCTCAAGATCGTGCCGATGCTCGGCAGTCTCGGGTGTCCATATACGTGCCCTTTCTGCATCGACTCGACGGTCGACTATCAGCCGCTCGGGTTCGATCAGATCCGCAGCGACCTGCGCTTTCTGTTGAGCAAGGTGCATCGTCCGCGAGTCGGGTGGCACGACCCCAACTTCGGTGTCCGATTCGACGAATACATGGGCGCCATCGAGGATGCCGCGCCGCCGGACAGCATCGACTTCTTCGCCGAGAGCAGCCTGTCGCTCCTGTCCGAGCCGCGCCTGGCGACGCTCAAGAAAAACGGATTCAAGGCGATCCTGCCGGGGATCGAGTCGTGGTTTGCGTTAGGCAACAAGACCAGGACCGGCAAGGACGTGGGGCTCGACAAGGTCAAGCGCGTGGCCGACCACGTGAACATGATTCTGCGCTACGTGCCGTACGTGCAGACCAACTTCGTGCTCGGCCTCGACACCGACGAAGGGCCGGAGCCGTTCGAGCTCACCAAGCACTTTCTGGACCTCGTGCCCGGCGCCTTCCCGGCGTTCTCGCTCTTGTCCGCGTTCGGGCGCGCGGCGCCGCTCAACCTCGAGCTCCAGCGTGCGGGGCGCGTGCTTCCGTTCCCCTTCCATTTTCTGGACGCGAGCCAGGCCATGAACGTCGTGCCCAAGAACTATGCGTGGCCCGAGTTCTACGACTACCTGCTCGGCTTGGAGCACTACGCGTTTTCGTGGCCGCAGATCGCCCGCCGTTTCCGGACCAACGAGGGCGCGACCGCGAAGTGGATCAACCTGCTTCGCGCGAGCTCGTCGGAGCGCTTCGGCCGTGTAAAGCGGCACGAGCACGTACGTGCCATGCTCGACACCGATCCGAGCGTCCGACGCTTCTTCGATCGGGAGACGACAGCGGTGCCGCGGCCGTACCTTGACCGCATCCAGGCCGACCTCGGACCGCTCTGGGCAGCGATTCCTCGAGGCGGGTTGGAGCACGACCCGAACGAGTACCTCCACTCTCAGTCGACCGCGCCGTTGGCATTATCGACGTTGCGGGTACCCGTTGCTCAGGTTTCCTAGTGCCTAACTGTAATTAGATCGGCGGTGCGCGCGCGCACGTGCGCGCACCGTTCATCTCACGACATCCGGATTCGGCGCAGCCGTCTCCTCGCCTGCCGTCAGGTGATTCACCCCACGTGTGGCAGGCGGAGGAATCGTGTCCACATCCGAAGCGTCGAGGCACCTCGAGCGAAACCAGCTGCTCCTGGCATTGCCTCGTACGGACTACAAGGAACTGCAGCGAGACCTACAGGATGTCACGCTGCCGCAAGGACGCGTGCTGTTCCAAGCCCGCGAGCGTATCACCCACGTGTACTTCCCACAGCGCTGCGTGATATCGTTGGTCGCGCCGATCGACGGTGAGAAAGGCGTCGAGGTCGCGATCGTCGGGAGCGAAGGAATGGCCGGGCTGAGCGTGTTTCTCGGCGTCGACACCGCGTCGATTCAGGCAGTCTCGCAAATTCCGGACGCCGCCAGACGCCTGACGGTCGCCGCGTTCCGGCGTGCGCTGGCGCGAGGGACGGCGATGCGCCGCATCATGCTCCGATACACCGACGCCCTGTTGAGCCAACTCGCGCAGTGCTCGGCGTGCAATCAGCGCCACCGCGTCGTGCAGCGGTGTGCGCGCTGGTTTCTCATGACGCACGACCGCGTGGGCGACGCTCAGTTCTCGCTCACCCAGGAATTCCTGGGGCAGATGCTCGATGTCGAGCGGCCGACGGTGTCGGCGGCGGCGCGGCAGCTGCAGGCCGCGGGCGCGATCCAGTACAGCCGGGGTCGCGTCACGGTAACGAATCGCGCGAGTCTCGAGGGCGCCGCATGCACATGCTACCGGCTGCTCGTACAGGATTACGCGCGCGCCTTCGCCTAACTCGACGAATGGCCGCGCCTCGGCGAGGCGCCGGAACGCCGCTGTCCCGCAACGGCCGGCTCGCCGTCACGGGTTGGGATGCGCGCTGTCCGCGGGCTCGGCGAACCGGTACAGAATCTCCTTGTCGCCACGCACCATGCCGAACTGCTCGCGCGCGATGCGTTCCTGCGTGGCCGGGTCCGCCTGCACGGCTTTCTTCACCCGCTCGAGCGAATCGATCTGACGCTGGAGCGTGTCGATCTGCGCAAGCAAGCGGTGCTTCCGTGCCCGCTGCTGAAACAGGTCCCACGTGCCGTACTCGCCACCCTGCAGCGCGAATAGTACGGCGCCGGCGATGGCTACGATCACCACGATCCGCCCAATCGCGACCCGTCCAGAGGTCTTCACAAACCGTAAATGGCTCCGCCCGGATACTCGGCCGATTCGCCGAGGATCTCCTCGATGCGGAGCAGCTGATTGTACTTGGCCACGCGCTCGCCCCGGGACGCGGATCCCGTTTTGATCTGACCGGCGCTCGTGGCCACCGCGAGATCCGAGATGAAAACATCTTCGGTTTCGCCCGAGCGATGCGAGATCACCGACAGGTAGCCCGCCGAGCGCGCCATCTCGATGGCTTCGAGCGTCTCGGTGAGCGTGCCGATCTGGTTCACCTTGATGAGAATGGCGTTGCCCACGTGGCTCTCGATACCGCGGGCGAGGCGCGACGTATTGGTGACGAAGATGTCGTCGCCCACCAACTGGACACGGTCGCCTAACGCAGCCGTGAGCGCGGCCCAGCCGTCCCAGTCGTCCTCGGCGAGGCCATCTTCGATCGAGACGATCGGGTACTGGTCGAGCCAGCGCGCGTACAGGTCGATCATCGCATGCGCGTCGAGCGTGCCGGCGCCGCTTTTCTTGAACACGTAGTGGCCGTTCTTGTCGAACAGCTCGCTCGCCGCGGGGTCCAGAGCGATCGCGACCTGCTTTCCCGGTGCGTACTTCGCGCCCTCGATGGCTTCGATGAGCGCCGCGAGCGCGTCCTCGTCGCTCTTGAGGTCGGGGGCGAAGCCGCCCTCGTCGCCGACACCGGTGGACAGGCCGCGCTTGACGAGCACCTTCTTGAGCGAATGGAACACCTCGGCGCCTATCCGCAGCGCCTCGGCAAACGTCTCCGCGCCTAACGGAACGATCATGAACTCCTGGAAGTCCACGGTGTTGGTGGCGTGCGCGCCGCCGTTGAGCACGTTCATCATCGGTACCGGGAGCGTGCGCGCCATGGGGCCGCCCAGATAGCGAAACAAGGGCAGGCCGACATCGGCGGCCGCCGCCCGCGCGGCGGCCATCGACACGGCGAGAATCGAGTTGGCGCCCAAACGCTCCTTGTTAGGCGTGCCGTCCAGCTCGATGAGGGCTCGGTCAATGTCGACCTGCGCGATCGCATCCATGCCGCGCAGCGCCGGCAGGATGGTCTCCTCGATGTGCTGGACGGCGCGCAGCACGCCCTTGCCGCCGTAGCGCTTGGGGTCGCCGTCGCGCAGCTCGATGGCCTCGTGCTCGCCGGTGGAGGCGCCGCTCGGCACCGCGGCCCGGCCGATGGCGCCACTCTCGAGCACCACGTCGGCCTCGACGGTCGGGTTGCCGCGGCTGTCGAGGATCTCCCGTGCCCGTATCTCGATGATCTCTGACATGTCGTCCGTTGATGAGTGTGGCGCCGCACTATTCCGTTAGGCGGCGGACTCCATCGGCGCGCCTGTGGCCGGCACGCCCTTTTCGACCAACGCTTGCGCGATGCGGTCCCACACCGTGCGCAGGAGCGCGTCGCGGTCCTCGTAGGTGAGACCGGTGGTGGCGATGGGCTCGAGGAACGTCAGCTCGCACGATCCGGAGTGGATGGCGAGCTGCCCTTTGCCCTGCACTTCCTTCGTGCCCCAACTCAGCACCGGTACCACCGGTACCTGCGCGGCGATCGCGAGCACGAACGGTCCCTTCTTGAATGGACGCAGCGTGTACGACCGGCCGCGCGTGCCTTCGGGGAATACGGCAACCGATGTGCCGCGCTTGATCTGCTCCGCCGCTTCGGCGTACGTCTGGAACGCCGCCTTACGATTCTTGCGGTCGATGAAGATGGCCGCGACTTCCTTTGCCGCGCGCCCGAACACGGGGATCGACGCGAGCTCCTTCTTCGCCACGAAGCGATAGTGCGGGAGCACGCACGCGAGCCCGAAGATCTCGAACCAGCTCACGTGGTTGGACACGTACATGCGTGCTTCGCTCGGCGCGCCGATGTGCTCGGGGTTTCGCACCGTAAGGCGCACGGCGGAGGCGCGGAGCACGGCTCTGGACCACACGCGCGGCGCGCGGCCGAGAAAGCTGTCCGGAGCGATGTGCACGCCGAAGATGGACAGCACGACGATGGGGACACCGAGCACGATGGTCATGATGACCATCGTGGGATAGACGATCAGGGCACGCATGCTCACGAAAAGTGATCGAAGCCGCCGCCCGGCGCAACGCGCGCGGCGTGCAGCGTCGCGACCACCTCCGCATCGCCGGCCTCCACGCGTCCGATTTCGGTGAGCGGTATGTCGAAGCGGCGCGCGAAGTCGGCCGCATCGATCTCTCGTGGCGACGCGACCAACAATTCGTACTCTTCGCCGCTCCTCGCGGCCTCATCGGGCGAGAGACCGCCCAACGTCGGCAGGTCATCGAGTGCGATCGCGAGTCGCGCACGCGATGCGGCGGCAATGTGTGCCGCGTCGCTCAACAGGCCATCCGACACATCGATCGCGGCATGCACTCCGTGCTCGGCGAGCCAGCGCGCTTCTCGCAACCGGGGCACCGGGTGCGCGAATCGGTGGCGGCTCTCATCGGCCGGTTGCGTACCGCTCTTGTATGCGCGGAGCGCAGAGAGCGGTCCCCCGAAGCGACCGGTGACATAGAGCAAGTCACCCGGCCGCGCGCCGCTTCGACGAAGGGGATAGGCGGTCGAGCCGACCACGGTGATCGCGATGCACAGCTCGTGAGCAGACGTCAGATCACCGCCCGCGATACGCGCACCCGCCGTGCGCGCGGCATCGCCAATGCCATCGGCCACATCCAGGATGTGCTTGAGCCACTTGTCGGGTATCGACAGCGAGACGAGCATCGCGAGCGGATCGGCCGCCATTGCTGCGAGGTCGCTGAGCGCCGCCGCCGCCGCGCGCCATCCGATCTCGCGCAGCGTGAGCCAGTCGCGGCGAAAGTGAACACCGTCCACCGCGCTGTCGGCGCTGACCACGAGTTGGCGACCGTCGGGCACGTCGATCAGTGCGGCGTCATCACCGATTCCATGCGCCGCATCTCCCCATCGCTCCTCGAGGGCACGCACGAGGTCGAATTCCTTCCCGGGGCCGAGCGTCGTGTCGTCGCTCATTCGGATTGCAAGGTAACGCACCCGCAATCGTGAAGCACCGGTTCACGTATCATGACGTGGGGGTACGCGGCGGGATAACAGAAGGTGCAAGAGACGAAGGACGATTGCTTCGTCGCGAGGCACTGTGCGTCGCCTAACGCGCCGGGGCCGGCATCTACGCTCATGTGGAAACGGACACGACCGGACACGACGGACACGACCGGACCAGTTCAGCCGCAGGGCACACTTCAGAGCATGCGGTCCAACTGTCGTCTTGTTGTTTACAAAAACACAGGCGCGTTGGCCAGTCATTAGAGATGGGACCACACCCCGCAGCCGAATGGTCCGGTCGTGTCAGTAGTGTCCGGTCGTGTCCGTATCCACATTGGCGTAGATGCCGGCCCCGCAGCCGTTTCCTTGATCGCCGATCAGGTGCGCGCCATGCTTC
>DATJET010000064.1:0-7603 GCA_035496295.1 Gemmatimonadaceae bacterium | reverse complement strand
CCGAGTCACGCCGCCGGTCGCGCGGCGCTCGTACCATCACTGGCGTTGGCGGCGATTGCCGCAGGCGCGGACGGCTTGCTGGTCGAGGTGCACCCCGACCCACGCAGTGCGCTGTCCGACGGCGAGCAATCGCTCACCTTCGCGGAGTTCGCCGAGCTCGTGCCGCGCATCGACGCCGTCGCACGCGCCGTTGGGCGCCGTCTCGCAGTGCGAGGCGGCGTGCAGGCGTCGCGCAGCGAGAGTGATAAGGCGGTACAATGCCTCGTGTGATCACGCGTGTCGCATTCCAGGGTGAGCTGGGCGCGTACAGCGAACAGGCCGTTAGGCGATACTGGTGTCCCCAGAACGTCGAGCCGGTACCAGCGCGCACGTGCGGCGATGTCGCGCGAATGGTGGAGCGCAGCGAAGTGGATTACGGTCTCCTCCCCATCGAGAACTCACTCGCCGGCAGTGTGGTCGCCACGTACGATGCGCTCGCGCAATCGCGCGACGTGTGGGTCGTCGGTGAGACGACACTCCCCATTCATCATTGTCTGCTCGCTGTGCCGGGCGCCTCGCTCGATGACGTGCGTGTCGTCGAGAGTCACCCGGTCGCGCTGGCGCAGTGCGGACGTTTTCTCGACTCGCACCGGTGGCTCACCGCGCGTGCGGCGTACGATACGGCGGGCGCGGCGCTCGAGGTCTCGATCGCTCGTGACCCGGAACGTGCAGCGATCGCGGGACGCGGCGCGGCGGATCGATTCGGTCTCGTCGTACTCGCCGCGGACATCGAAGACCGACCCGACAATCAGACGCGCTTTCTCGCGGTCTCGCGCACTCCAGCCGAACCCTCGTCGGGGTTGTGGCTGAAGACGGCGATCATGGCGACGACGCCTAACACGCCTGGCGCCCTGTACCGGTTGCTCGGACCGCTGGCGGCGTACGGGATCAACATGAGCAAGCTCGAGTCGCGGCCGACCGGCGAGCCGTGGACGTACAGTTTTTTCCTCGAGCTCGAGCACGACCTCGACTCGACGGACCTGGCGCGCGCACTCGACGCCCTGCGTGCAGCCGCGACGGAATTGCGAGTGCTCGGCACCTTCGAGCGAATCGCCGCGCCGAGTGAGGGCAGCGCTCTCTCCATTTAAGCGCGCAAGACAACTGGCAAGGCCGTGTTGTTGAGGCGCTGGTTGCTTGTGCATCGGCGCGCGACGAGGCCACATTGTGCGTTCGAGAGACGTTCACGGTTAGCACCGACCTCATCGCCGGAGACATCATGAGCCGAATTCGCGGCCCGTTGTCGCTGCTTCTCGCCCTCACCATCGCTGCGCTGCTGCCCTCCGGCGCACACGCGCAGCATAAGCCCCGAGTCGTCACCGTCTCCGATGGCGCGGCGGATCCCGCTGTCTCGCCCGACGGTGCCCAGATTGCCGTCAGCATCCTCGGCAAAATCTGGATCGTGCCGGCGAGCGGCGGCGACGCGCGGCAGGTGTCTAACGGAATCAGCTGGGACACGCATCCATCGTGGTCTCCCGACGGGCAGTTTCTGGTCTACGCACACGAGGACGGCGACGGGAGCGACCTCGTCATCACCAACCTCGCGACCGGGACGTCGGCAGGGCTCTATCACACGGACAAGGACATCGGCCAGACCGCGTTCACGCCGAAAGGTGACGAGATCTACTTCGTCGCGCAGTCGGAACAGCTCGACGCGCATCTCATGCACGTGCCGATCGAGGGCGGCGAGGCGAAGCCCGTCACCGAGACGCACGACTGGCACGAGTGGAGCTTCGCACTCTCGCCCGACGGCCAGCACGTGCTCCTGGCATCGGGCCGCTACGGCGGCGCCGATCTCTTTCGCATCGATCTCCCGAGCCGGGCGGCCACGCGCCTAACGAACACGCCATGGAACCAGTTCTCGGTGGCGTGGAGCGGCGACGGGAAGACCTTCTACTATATCAGGTCGGTCAACGCAATCGACTCGATCATGGCGATGCCGGCCGCCGGCGGAACGGCGCGGACCGTCTTCACCAGCCCGTACGACGACAAGGCGCTCGCGCTCTCGCCTAACGGCAGTACTGCGGTCCTCTGCGCTGCCCGCAAGCTCTACCGCCTCGATCTGCGCACGGGCACGACCATGCCCATCCCGTTCGCAGCCCGCTTCGTGCTGCCGGCCCAATCGGTGCCGGACATGGTCATCACGCACGCGCGCCTGTGGGATGGGACCGGGGCAGCGCCGGTCGCGGATCGCACGATCGAGATCAGGGGCGGCAGAATCGCCGCGATCGGCGGCAACGGCGCGCCTAACGCAATGGCCGGCGTGCCCGTGATCGACGCGCACGGCCGAACGGTGATGCCGGCGCTCATGGACAACCACTATCACTTCTGGGATTATCAGCAGGGCCCGTTCCTCCTGAGCCGCGGCATCACCAACATCCGCGACCCCGGCGCGCCGCTCTCACTCAGCATGAACTTCAAGGAAGCGATCGCTCTCGGCTTGTTCCCCGGGCCGGACATCTACTCGGCGGGCCCGCTGATCGACGGACTCGGCGACTATCACCCGTTGGTCGACGTGATGATCGATGACACCGCCGCGGCGGCGACGGTCGTTCACGCATTCAAGGCCCAGGGCGTCGACCTGCTCAAGGTGTACTTCATGCTCAAGCCCGACGTGTTGTGCGCCGTCGTGCGCGAAGCACACAAAGTCGGACTGAAAGTGACCGGGCACATCGGCGTCCACACGAGCTGGGGCCAGGCGATGGATTGCGGCATCGATGGTCTCAATCACATCCGCGTCTGGGCCGATTTTCTTCCGGCAAGCGAACAACCGCAGGGCTACAACGAGAGCCTCGACGGCGACAAGAATCCCGTGCCGCGCATGCAAGCGGATTGGCACGAGATCGACGCCGAGTCGCCTCGCGTCACGGCGCTGATCCAGAGGATGGCCAAGTCCGGCGTCGGGTTCGATCCGACGCTCTCGATCCAGCGGATCGACGACAGCATGCGCAAGTCGCTCGGCCTCGCGCAATTCGCCGCCGCGCAGGAGAGCTATCGGCGCATGGAGAAATTCGTCGCCCGCTCACAGCAGTTAGGCGTGTTCCTGCTCGCGGGCACGGACGACGGTCTCCTCTTCGACGAGCTGGATGCGTACGACAGCGCGGGCGTGCCTAAACCAACGATTCTCGAGGCGGCGACGGCGAATGGTGCGAAGTGGCTCGGGAAGGAGTCGGAGTTCGGCACGATCGCGGTCGGCCGCCGCGCCGATCTCATCATCGTCGACGGCGATCCGCTCAAGACGACCTCCGACATTCGCAAGATCGACATCGTAGTGAAGGACGGGCGGATCGTTTTTCGAAAGTAGCGGCTGTGCGATGTCCACAGCGGGGAGATGATGGGAATGGCGACTGCGTTGCGTCGTCTGGTTACGGCTGGGTTCGGCGCTCGTCTGCGTAGGGGAGTCGCTCGCGCCTAACAGCCTGCAAACCAGTCACTTGGGGACCGTCATGCCTGCTCGTTCCACTCTTCTCGCGCTCGCCGCCGCGCTCGCGGTGTCGGCTTGCGGCGCGACCATGGTCAACGCGCCGGGCAAGGGAGGCGTGTACGCACCGGTGAACGACGCGGATCGCGTTGGCGTGATCAAGTTCCGCGACGACGACCTGCTGCGGGAGAAGCGCCGTCAGGACGCCTACAAGCAGATGTACCAGGCGTGTGGCGGCAAGTACGCGATCGTGGACGAAGGCGAGAGCATCGACGGCAAGGAGATCTCGCACTACTCGAACACGAAGACGACGACGGACTCCATCGCGCAGGCGAAGACCACGTATCGCCGGCGCAGCACGACGACGGATGCGAACTCGTCGGCGGAGACGAACACGTCGAACTCCTCGACAACCGTGGTGCGCAACCAGCATTATTGGGTGATGCAGTTCCGTTGCGTCCACGACAGCACGGCGACGGCATCTCAGTAAGCCGGGAAGACCTCGGGCCTGCTCCGCGCGCACCGGCGCCAGCGGCGCTGGGCACACGCGCCGCGCCTAACTAACGGCTGCCGGCACGACGCCGGACGGCGTCATGCGCAAACAGTATTGATCGACGTGCTTCGCAGATATCTCGGGCGCACGCTCCATGCGCACGGCGCGCCTCTCGTCGTCGCGATCGACGGCCGGAGCGGGGCCGGGAAGTCCACCATCGCGGTGCAGCTCGCAGCCGTCATGCCGGCCACGGTCATTCCGACAGATGACTTCTTTGCGGCCGAGCTCACTGCGGCGGATTGGGATGCGCGATCGCCGCGCGAGCGAGCGCGCGACGCGATCGACTGGCGTCGTCTTCGCCGTCTCGTTCTCGAACCGCTGCGTGCGGGGCAACCTGCCATTTGGCATCCGTTCGACTTCGGCGCCGGCGAGCGCGCGGATGGATCGTATGCGATCTCATCCGAATCGGTTCGATGCGAACCCGCGCCGGTGATCATTCTCGACGGTGCATACTCGTCGAGACCGGAGCTTGCGGATCTCGTCGGCTGCGCGATGCTCGTGGAAACACCGGCAGCATCGCGCCGCGCGCGACTCGCACTGCGCGAGGCGCCAGAGTTTCTCGAAGCGTGGCACGAACGCTGGGACGCAGCCGAAGACTATTACTTTAGCGCGATCCGACCGCCGGAATCGTTCGACATGGTCGTGGATTCAGCGGAATCACGCGTCTCGATGAGGAAACACCATGCCTGACGCGACTGTTTCGACCAGCGATCTCGTGTCGCGCTTCACCGCGACTGGATAGTCGTTCGCCATCCGCGAGTGGCGCGGGAACCGTCCTGCGAAGATGCTCGCACATCACGCGGATGATGAAGCATGCGCAAACAGTACTTCTTTCGAAGTTCTCCGGATGGATTGCTCGCGTGGGATGTCGATCGCCTTGTCGACCTGACGCGCTCATTCCCCGTTCGCGCCGTACCGCTGAGCGACATCCGGGAGCTCGATGAGGTCAAGGTCACCGACGACGACGGACGCCCGATCACGTGGCGAGCCTTCGTCAATCACGCAGTGATGATGAACGCGGCCGATCTCGCGTATCCGATCATCCTCGCCGCCGACGGCGCCGTCATGGACGGCCGGCACCGCGTCGCGAAAGCACTGTTCGAGGGACGCGCCACTGTCAATGTCGTGCAGTTCGCCGAGGATCCGCCGCCCGATTTCGTTGGGCAGGATCCGGACGACTTACCATACTGACATTGTGCACGTGCCTCGTGATGGCACATACTCGCCGCGACCAGAGATTCGCCCGAGGCACACATCTCGAGGAGGAGCGCCATGCCTGAAGCGAGTGTTTCGACTACCGATCCCGCGTCGCGTTTCGTCGCGACCGGACACTCGTTCGCCATCCGCGAGTGGCGGGGGAGTGGTCCTGCGAAGATGCACCGACATCACGCGGATGATGAAGCGTGGCACGTGCTCGATGGGGTGTTACGATTCCGCTTCACGGATCGGCAGGTGGATGTCGGGGCGGGCGGAACGGTGTTCGTACCGGCGGGCGTGCCGCACACGTACGAAGCGCTCGACGCGCGGTATCTCGTCGTCCTCACACCGCGGCTCGTTGCATTGATCGCCGAGCTGCAGCAAACGCCGCGCACGACGGACGAGTCGGCGATCTATCGCAAGTACCAGTCCGAGTTGCTCGAGTAGCGGCGACATTCGGTGCCGCTTCGACCAACCGCGACCGGTTCTTGCATCCGCATCTGATTCCGATTTGGCCCACGCCCTTCGGCGTGGAACGGACCGCACCCAATCGCGGGAGGTTAGGCGGTGTCCAAACTCCGTTTCATCATCTCGATGTCGCTCGACGGCTACGTGGCCGGACCCAACCAGACGCTCGAGGATCCGTTGGGGGTCGGCGGCGAGCACCTGCACGATTGGGCATTCGCGCTCGCCGCGTGGCGCGCCCCACACGGCCTAACGGGAGGCGCGGTGAACGAGAGCTCCGCTGTCGTCGAGCGCCGGCTTGCCAACATCGGTGCCACGGTCATGGGCCGCAACATGTTCGGCGGGCATCCGGGCGCGTGGAAATCGGAACATCCATGGAAAGGGTGGTGGGGTGAGGAGCCGCCCTTTCATCATCCGGTGTTCGTGCTCACGCATCACTCGCGCGCGCCGCTCCACTTGAAGGGGACGACCTTCACGTTCGTCACCGACGGCATCGAATCGGCGTTGGACCAGGCGCGGAGCGCAGCGAACGGGAAGGATGTGGCGCTGGCCGGAGGCGCGAGTGCCGCGCAACAGTACCTGGATGCAGGCCTGGTCGATGAAATGGACTTGAGCATCGCGCCGATCCTGTTGGGCGGCGGCGAGCGGCTCTTCGACAACGTGGGCGACAACTTGCACGGGCTGTCGCTCGTGGACGTCGTGGGCGCGCCCGGCGTCGTGCATCTCAGATTCGCGCGTTAGGCAGCAGGCGCCTCGGGAGGGATCCATGCCGGGCAACACAGCCGTTCATGTGATGGTCGTCGAAGGATTCGCCGACTGGGAGCCGGCGCACGCGCTCGCCGAGCTGCGCCGATGGGGGAAGCGTATTGTTCGCAGCGTCGGGTTCAACCTCGCGCCGGTGACGTCGATGGGTGGACTGCGAGTCACGCCGGACGTCGACATCGCCGCCGTGAATCCGGCGGACGTCGAGTTGTTCATCATCCCCGGCGGAACGCTGTGGGAAAGTGACCGCTATCCGCGAGCGCCGCTCGAGACGCTCCTAACGAAGCTCGTGGATGCCGGCAGTCCCGTCGCGGCGATTTGTGCCGGCACGCTCGCGCTCGGCCGCGCGGGCGTTCTCGACGACCATCGCCACACGAGCAATGCCCGGAGCTACCTGCCGGGGCGCGTGGATGGATACGCGGGCGGAGACTACTATGTCGACGTTCCGGTTGTCGCCGATCGCCACGTGATCACCGCGAGCGGCGTGGCGGCAGTCGACTTCGCGCGTGCGATCTTCGCGGAGTTGGGTATCGCCAACGACGACGAGCGCGCGATGTGGTTCGAGCTGTTCAAGCACGGCCGCATTCCTGAGGCCTTTGCCGCGCCGGTTGCCGATGTAGCGAGCTGACGGCTCGGATTTCGCATCAGTGCGAACGCATGCGCCGTTTACGCTACAGCGTTGCCATGAGCCTCGATGGCTACATCGCCGATGCGCACGATGCGTTCGACTGGATTCTCCACGACGACACCATCGACTTCGCGGGGATGTTCGCGCGAGTCGATACGATCATTCTCGGGCGGCGCACATATGACCTCGTTCGCGCGCAAGGCGAGTCGCCCTGGAAGCCCGGCACCCGCGTATTCGTCGTGTCGCGGACGCTCGCGCCGGAATCGCGCGGCGACGTGACCATCGTGTCGGGCGATCCGGTGGCGATTGCCTCATCGCTCAGGCGCGAGAGCGGCGACGGCGAGATCTGGCTGTTCGGCGGTGGTCAAGTGTTCGCGGAGCTGCTTGCCGGCAACCAGGTGGACGCCGTCGAGGTGGCGGTCGTTCCGGTATTGCTCGGCGGTGGGGTACCGATGCTCGCGCCGATGACGGGCCGTACGACGCTCGCGCTCAAACATTCGCACGTTTATCCGAGTGGCATGGTCGCGCTGCACTACGCTGT